>CANFLJ010000047.1 GCA_947447815.1 Chitinophagaceae bacterium
GATGTTAACAGAGTTTATCTTGAAAAGAACAGACTGAATGTTGGGGTAATGAACAGAGGGACAGCTTGGTTAGACACAGGAACATTTGATTCCTACAGCGATGCTTGTGAATTTGTAAGAGTAATTGAAAAGAGACAAGGATATAAGGTGGGTTGTATCGAAGAAGTAGCCTTCCGAATGGGCTATATAGATAGAACACAATTATTAATTTTAGCTGACAAATATGCCAAAAGCGGGTATGGAGAATACCTCCGAAAATTAGATTAATTTCATTTTCAATTATGGCAATAAAGCCTTCTTAATTCATCATTAAGAAGGCTTTATTGCTATTCAAACTAATCATTAGTCTTATTAAGTAGTCTAATAATGGGGAAACAATTCTAATATTATCAAAACTAAATTTCAATTTAGACTATATCTTTGCGCCTCGAAAAAATAAATATGAAGTTTTACAATCTAATTATTAAATATCGTTTCTGGTTGGGAGTATTGGCAATTATTATCCCTATTTTAATGAATATCAGTGGAGTAGGCTTCTGGTCTACTTTCATTTTGTATTTCATAGGTGTAATTGCTCTATTTACCCATTTTTTTATTGGTCCATTACGTTTGATACAAGAACCAATGGAAAAAGGCGATACAGCAGAAGTTGAAAGAATTCTGGCCTCTGTCTGGTTTCCTAAATTATTATATACGCCAATTCGTTCTACTTATTTTACTTTGAAAGGTAATATGGCTATGATGAATCAGGATTTCGATTCTGCAGAAAAGCACTTGAAAATGAGTTCGAATCTTGGCGCTGCAATGCCAGAGGCTGAAGGTGCAAATAAATTGCAACTTGGTATGATGGCTCTACAAAAAGGCGATATGCGTCAGGGCGAAAATTATATTCGTGCCGCTATTCGTGCTGGATTAGCAGATAAAGAAAGTAAAGCTGTTGCTTATCTTAGTATGAGCCAGATATTTATGAATAAAAGAGAATTCAGAGCTGCAAAAGATTTCTTCCGTAAGGCTAAAGAATGTAAACCTACTACTAAACAAGTAGTAGATCAGATAAAAGAAATAGAAAAATATATCTCCCGTATTCCTGGTTAGATTATTCTTTGATTATAAAACTTAGCAAAAGGCCATCTAATATTTTCAATATTAGATGGCCTTTTGCTTTTAATTGACTATCAAATTACTTCTTGTATTCAATTTCAGGATGACGTTCAAAGGGGTACTTATTATCGAATATCTTTCTGTAAGTAATCATTGTTCTACTTTGCTTAGCTCCTAAAGATTTATAAACACTCATCATCTTTGGATTCCAATCACCACTCCAACCTAATTCAAACTCATCATATGCTTTTGAGTTTTTAACCAAATCAGCACATTCGTGAATGATATAACTATCAATCCCCAGTGATTGAAATTTAGGGACCACACCAAATGCTATTCCTATCAATTTTCTACAAGCTCCGGTTTTCCTCATCCACAGCAATCTCAACTTTTGTATAATTCCTAGTTTACCATTAAAATGTTTAAAAAACTGATTTATATCTGGCAAACTAATAAACATAGCTATAGGTTCTTCTTTGTAATAAGCAAACCATATTGAACGTTCATCCATGACAGGTTTCATGGCTTTAAAATGTTTTTTTATCTGTTCTGTTGTTATCTCCTTCCCTTCTTCGTGTTGGGACCAAGCTGCATTATAAACAGTTGCAAAATCTTCTGCATGTTTATCCAGATTTTTCTTACTGATGTGTTTTGCAGTATAATCTGGCTTGGTTTTAAAACGCTGGTATCTTTCAAAGTGTTTACCTGCCAGATTATCTAAATTGTCTATAGAGAAATAATATTGATTATAATAATTTTGCAAACCATAATTCTCCAGCAACTTTTGATAGTAAACAGGATTGTATGACATACCATAAATAGGCTCTTTCCCAAACCCTTCTATCATTAATCCCCAGTTCTTATCTCTGTCACCAAAATTCACTGGCCCATCCATTGCCTCCATCCCTTGAGCTTTAAGCCATTCCTGCGCTTTATTAAGTAGAATTTCTGCTGCTTGCTGATCGTCTATGCAATCAAAATATCCAAAACATCCAACATTAAAGTTTGTCCCTTTGCAGATATACTTAGTATTGGTAAATGCAGCAATTCTTCCTATTGGTTTGTTTTCGTCATATAATACCCATCTGCAGGTTTTACCATGTTGATAGTTTTTGTTTTTAGTTATATCAAATACATCATTCACTTCCTGATCTAATGGTCTGATATATGCTTTATCATGTTGATTCATCAATACATTGACCTTCAAAAAATCATTCGCAATATCAGACGTTATTACTTCAACTATTTTCATATTAAATTCAACTTCTATTAATTATTTAATTGAGGGATATTCAAATCAACTATTATTGGATAATGATCCGACAAAGCCAGTTTAGGAGATTGATAATTGACAACTTCTATATCAGACGTCGTGAACATTACATCAATTCTTAATGTAGGACTAAGTTCTGAGTATGTTTTCCCTAATCCTTTCCCTTTTGCCAGAAATGCATCCTTTAATCCTTTTGATAAATGATGATAAACAAAACTGGAAGGAACACTATTCAGATCTCCACAAAAGATAAATGGCAACTTTGTAGTATCCATCACTTGTCTGGCTACCATTGATTGTTCTGTATGTTTCTGATCAAAATAAATAAGTTTATGTAGTGTAGACTTCTCAAAAATATTGCTCGTATCTTCCTGCAACATCCCATAATCTTCTCCAGAAAAATATTTCTGATAATGTAACAACATTGATCTAAGATGGGTAGTAAATACCCTTACTACTCTGTTCTTAATCTTTATATCAGCATACAATAAACTTTCGTAGTTAACACCCTTATAGTTTATTGTATCAGAAGATAGAATAGGATATTTGGAGAAAATTGCTGTTCCATATTTCCTGGTATTTTTCCCTCGGGAATAATAGTCTTCCGATAGTTTATAATATGGATATCCCATTGTCTGAATATCTTTTACATCATTCGGGAGTTTAGGTTCAAAACAAAAGGCATTATCCTGTAAGCAAATAATATCTGCGTTAGTATTCTTAATAAATAAAAGCATTTTCAGTCGCTTCTTTTTATCTGCAAGAGAAGGTTGTAGTTCATAAATAAAATCATCCACATTCCATGACAATGTTTTTATTTTATAACCACCTTCAATCTTTGAACTGGTAAAGAATTGATAAGCAAAACAGCTATTAATATTTTTATATCCTAAAGCTATTATGAATAAACTAATTAAAAATAGTTTTCTACGAAATAATAACAGCAGAAAACTAACCATTGTCATTGATAAAAATAATATTGGAAAGCTTAATGACAACATTGTCCATATAGCGCCATACTTAGGATCAATATAGGGCGTAAGGCAAGATAGTAAATAGGAAATAGTCAGCAATATAAGAACAGCTTTAACTACCCATTTAATTATATTTCTAAGCTTTCCCTTCATAAATCAGGACTATATATTGGGAGCATTATCCAGAAAGGACTTTTCTTCAGGAGTAAGACTGTCTATGCCATGCTCATTTATTTTATCCAGAATAGTATCTAATCTTTTTTGATTGATGAAAGCTTCGTCAGCAGACTTTACAACCTTCATATATTTACGGGATGGAGCTTTCTTATCTGGATTAAATATATTTTCAATCATCTCTATAAATTTATACATCCAACTACTCCAGTCATTCCCTTTTTGCAATTGATAGATAAACAAGTAACCCATCAATCCTCCACCAATATCTGCCAGTAAAATAGCACTATTACTGGAAGCTGCGCCCAAACTAAAAGCTACATAAACAGCAGTAAGCACCCACAAAGGAATTCCTCCGCCCATGAGGGGGTATATTCTGTAACTGGGAGCAAGGGCAGTAGTAGCTATAACAATTGCCATAACTGCAGGGCTTGCACCCATCAATAAAATAGTCCCATGAGACAATGATGGAATAAAATTGACCGCTAATAAATAAAACAATGCACCAGCCCAACCGCCATATAGATAGATAGGAATTACTTTTTTATTACCCGCAAGGTCCTGGAGTATATATCCAAACGCCCATAGCCACAATATAGAACCAATAATACCCATCACACTTAAATGGGTAAACATATAAATCAGAAAACTCCAGGGTTTTACTAAATCTGATTTAAAATCGGGTGATACAACAAACCAATGAACTATCTGTTTTTGAAAAAACACATCACCTCCCTGAGCATCATAAGCCAAAGTATAGGTAAGGTGAGTAAACATCATGATCAAAAAGACCAAAGCATTAGCCCCTATTAAGAATATCAATGCATTGGTATCCTGACCCAGTAATGGAACTTTTCTATTATTCGTTTGCATAACTACTATAATTTAAAGACTAACATAAATCCCATCTTCCCTTATTTCTATTGGGAAGGTTTTAAGATAATACCCTTCTCCAGATACATTTCGTCCTTTTTGTAAACTGAATTTATAGCGATGAAGCGGACAAACAATATTGCCCATTCCATCTATATATCCATCTGCCATAATTGCTCCTGCATGAGGGCACTTATAAGCAACAGCATACAATTCAATATGTTTTGCCAGTGTAATCTTTTTTCCATCCACTTCAATAACAGCCAGATTGTTATCCTGCCATTGTATCTCGCTTACAAATTCTGCAACTTTATGCCATTTATTACCAGAAAAAAATATGCTCATTTTACAACTTAAAAATAAATAGCTTTATAAGGATATCTTATATTGTAGATCTTTCTAACTCTCTCCAGAATATTTTCGCGAAGCATATCTATATTAGATTTCTCTAATGCAGAAATAAATACACAGTTTCCGCCAGTATTATTATTCCATTTCTGATACAGATCATTCATAATTTCTTCTATAGCATCATCCGGAATTAATGCATCTATATTTCGTTCCTTATACATATCCATCTTATTAAAGACGGTAAGCACAGGCTTATCGTGCACCTTTAATTCCTGTAAAGTTTTATTTACGGTAGCAATCTGATCTTCATGAAAAGGATGGGAAATATCTACAACATGCAACAGAATATCCGCTTCTCTTACTTCGTCCAGTGTACTCTTAAAACTTTCTACCAGATGATGCGGAAGCTTACGAATAAACCCTACTGTATCACTTAGTAAGAAAGGCGTATTATCAAACACTACTTTACGGGTAGTAGTATCCAGCGTAGCAAACAATTTATTCTCGGCAAATACATCGCTTTTACTCAACACATTCATAATAGTACTTTTACCAACGTTTGTATAGCCCACCAATGATACTCTTATAAACTCTCCTCTTTCCTTTCGTTGGGTAAAAGATTGTTTATCAATCTCTTTTAACCGATTCCTCAACAAAGAAATTTTATCTTTTACTATACGACGATCCGTTTCAATTTCTGTTTCTCCCGGTCCTCTTGTACCAATTCCGCCTCCTTGTCTTTCCAGGTGTTTCCACATCCCTTTAAGTCTTGGTAGCAGGTACTGATATTGTGCTAGTTCTACCTGCACTTTAGCCTGAGCCGTTCTTGCTCTACGTGCAAAAATGTCTAATATCAAATCGCTTCTATCAATTGCTTTGCAACCAATACTTTTTTCAATATTTAGTATTTGAGAACCAGTAAGCTCATCATCAAAAATAGCAATGTCAATGTTTTTCCATTGTACATATTGCTTTATCTCTTCCAGTTTTCCTTTTCCTACAAAGGTTTTACTATCAGGATGATCCAGTCTTTGGGTAAACTTCTTCACAGCAGTAGCCCCTGCAGTTTCTGCCAGGAATGCTAATTCATCCAAATACTCCTCTATCTGAAGATGGGTCTGCTGACTACGAACCAAACCAATTAAAATGGCTTTTTCTTCTGTCTTAATCTTGTATTGTTTCTCTAACAATTTTATTTAATTTTTATATCAACTATTACCAACAAAAAGTCCCGCAATGCGGGACAAAGTAAGTATAAAAAACGAAGTTTAATCCTAATTATAATCCACTAATAGTTAATCCTATAGAAAGTGGGTGAACAGCAGCACCAAAACCATCTTTAAATACAGTAGTAATATGGTAATCTGCATTCAAAGAAAAATTACCCCAGCCTATTCTTCCGGTTAAACTTAAAAGGTAGCTATTAAAGTATTTAGAATCTGCTTCCTTTCTGGAATAAGAAGAACCATACTTACTGGCACCAGTCTGATCTAATAAATCTACCCCTTTGGTGTATGCATCTATCAATAAACCAACTTTAGCACCTGCAGCAAACTTCCAGGATTTATTAGGGTTTACAGGATCAGAATAATAACGCAGTTCAACAGGTAATGTAAGATACATAGTCGTCATCTTGAACTTGCTAAATTTTACATTATTGTCAAATCTAACAGAATCACCTTGCGATCCACTGATGTCGACACTTTGATTATCAAAGAAAATATTATTGCAGGTCAATCCTAAACCATAAGCACCACTGAAGTGAGGATTAGATTTAAACGGCTTATCCAGCATGATATAAAAATTGAAGTGACGGGAAAAACCGCCGGTATGTATCCATGATGGTTTATTTAACCAGTCATCGGCACCAAATTGAATCATTATATGATCGTTAGCCCTGTTTGCAAAGTTTATTTTGCTCCAATCTTTGCTCGGGTCTGCAGGAGGAGCAGTAGGAATATTTACGAATGCTTTTGCAGAATCTGAACTTTTTTTAGAAGAATCAGGCTTGTTCTGAGCATTTGTAAAGGTGAAACAAACAACAGACAACATTAAAAGAAAGTATCTTTTCATTCTAATTTTATAATTTGTAAAGAAACAAAAGTAATAGAATCAGGACTTTTGAAGGGTTAAATATTAGCAAAAGGTTTGCCAAGTAAAAAGTAAAAAGTAAAAAGTAAAAAAAACAGGAGAACTATAGATGCAAATCCCCAGTTTAAAAAAGCAGTTTAAAAAACTTACGAACTTGTAACTAGAAACTAGTAACCGTTAGAATACCTCCCCTAAATTAACAAAAAATCCCTTTGAACCATCGGTACCAATCCCATAATCAATGCATAGATTAGCTCCAGATAATTTATTAAGTTTAATACGTAAACCAGCTCCATATCCCATCTCATTATACCTTAATTCCTTTGAAAACTGACTAGAGTACGATTGAACATTAGCAAACACAACGCCACCAATGAGTCCGTTTTGTACAATATCAAATCTGTATTCCGACTCAAAATATACTAGTTGCTTTGCCCTGAATCGTCCTTGAATATATCCCCTTCCCATATTAAAGTTGTCATCCCAGCCAGTACTTGGCAACATTAAGTAAGGAGGTTTTCCGCTTAAAGTAAGCCACTCCAGATTCCAGAATGCCAGTACACTATGTCTGTTTTTAGACAAGGGTATATACTTTCTGATGTCTATCTGAACTGTTTCCCAGTTATTATCACTCCCAAGCCAGGTATAGTTGGGACGATAAATAGCAGCTGCATACCACCCATTACTGGAATTAATCTGGTTTAATCTGTCATCATACTGTGTTCTTAAAGCAAAACCTGACGACACCGACTTATCCAGCACTGTAGGCCCATTATTATCATAGCGTTGAAAACTGGTTTTCACATTGGATGGTGGATTTACCTCTTTTATATTCCACATGTAATCATAAAAGAATCCAGCACCCAGTAGAAAGTTCTTAGTAACTTCTTTCAAAACCGACTGATGTATTTTAGCGTAAGAGAAATTAATAGTATATCCATTATTCAGTTCGGTATGTCCCCCAAGCCCAAAAGTTTCTGATGGATAATCCATATATCTCCAGTCAATGATAATGTTATACTTATTTTTTGCTGTCCAGATGTTTGCCTGAAAGGGAAGAATTGTCTGATTAAATTCAGAATATGCAATACTGGCTTGCATGTTAGATACCTTTGCGGTAGTATCGGAGGTGGTATAAAAACCAATATTGGATGCCAGGATTCCAGCCCATCCAGTTTGCAAGGTATAACCTACTGCGGGCACATTGGCAAAATGAAACTTCCAAGGTTCGTGCTTAGTATCTAAATTATCTTCTCTATTCTTTTTAAAAAAAGTATGATATACATCTACGAGGTCTTTCTGATTGGATTCGGGAGCACTTACAATCAGCTTGCTGGCAGTATCTTCCACTGGCGACTGTGCAGCGACCTGATTGCTACAAAAACAACATAAAATTAAAATTAAAAAGTAATTCCTATTAATGTGTTTCAAATGAAAATTGATTTTATCTATTTTTCTAAGACCCTGTTAATATAAAGAAGTTTATTATTAGACTCTTCTTTATATCAATTTGTGCTCTGAATTATCTTTATTAACAAAAGTATTAGAAACCTTAATTAGCTATGCCTCAATTGCGCTTTCTGTAGATTGATTTGTTGCTCTTAAATTCAATTATTAAAAGAGTAAATGATTCTTATTACTTTTGAAATCTAATTTATCAGGCATGAACGAAAAGCACTGTGTACTTTCTTCTACAGAAATAGCAATAATACTACAGCGACTTACCCTACAGGTAGCAGAAAATGTTGCCGACGACCTTACCGAATTTATCGTGGTTGGCATACAAAGCAAAGGCTATACAATTGCTGAAAAAATAGTAGCATCGCTCAGCAAGATAATCGACAATCCAATTACTTTATTATCCCTTAGTTTGAATAAAGATTTCCCTGCGGAAATCTCCCTTAATAAATCAATGGATTTTAATGGCAAGAATATTTTGATAGTAGATGATGTGGTGAATAATGGCCGCACACTTACCTATGCTATTAAGCCATTTCTGAATTTTTTCCCTAGAAGTATACAGACACTCGTACTAGTAGAAAGGATGTACAAATTATTTCCCATAAAGGCAGATTACATAGGTCTTTCTATAGCTACCACCAAAGAAGACCACATATTAGTAGAAGAAAAAGATGGGGAAATAACCGGAGCTTATTTAAAGTAAGTTGCCAGTTACCAGAAACCAGTAACCAGTAACCAGCAACTTGATAGAATATTTTTTAGGCAATAGCACCCAGAACAAGCTCTTTCACTTTATCCATCGGTATTCTTTCTTGCGTCATAGTATCTCTGTAACGAATAGTAACTGTATTATCTTCAATAGTCTGATGATCTATCGTAACACAGAAAGGTGTACCAATAGCATCCTGACGACGATAACGCTTACCAATAGCATCCTTTTCTTCGTAGAAACAACGGAATAA
>CANFLJ010000048.1 GCA_947447815.1 Chitinophagaceae bacterium
AATAAATCCTGTAGGTTAGGTATTCTGCAAGCCCAGGAAGCAAACCTTAGTCCTGAGATAAAGAAGAATACCCCCAGGGCTATCCTGTTTTTCCTAAGTTCTGTAAGATTGTTCAACATTTGCTTCATGAGGTTGCAAATATCATGCAATGCAGATACAAAAACGAAAGACTAAAAAAGAAAAACTAAAGAAAACAGATCCCCCGAAATTTCAAGGTTGAATTGTAAAATAATTGCTATAAATAAATCTACTATTGATTTACGCCTTCTGCTGCTTACATTTGAAATCTTTATTGATAGTTTAAAATGAATAGAACCTTCTTAATTATACTGTTGTTTGCTTTAGGCATAACATCTTTTGTATCCTGTACCAAAACAGGCACTATTACCGATCCGAGTGCTTCGGTATTTACTTCGGCGGATACTCTCCACTTCGATACTGTATTTACTACAACTGGTTCAGTTACTCAGTTTGTAAAGATTTTTAATAACAACGATCAGAAGCTGGTACTTAGTAATGTAGCATTAATGGGAGGAAAGTCATCAGTGTTCAGCATGAATGTAGATGGGGTGGCAGGTACTACATTTTCTAATATTGAAATAGCACCAAATGATAGCGTCTACATCTTTGTGAAAGTGAGTATTGATGCTAATAATAAACAAATGCCATTTATACAGCAGGACAGTATCCGCTATTCTTTTAATGGTAATACTCGGTATATTCAATTGGATGCTTACGGTAGAAATGCAATTTATCTTCGTAATAAAGTAATCACGCAGGATACTACCTTCAACGATTCTTTACCGATTGTTATCCTGGGAGGATTGTTTGTCTTGCCCAACGTAACACTTACGCTGGATGCCGGTACCAGTATTTATTCCCATGCCGACGCTGCCTTTCAGATATTGGGAACATTAAGATCGAATGGAACCTATGACAAAACAGTTAATTTTTTGTGCGACCGACTGGATATTCCTTATAGTAAGTTTCCTGGTAGCTGGCCGGGTATTTACTTTTATGATCAGAGCGATAGTAGTGTCTTGAATTATACCAACATCAGAAATGCATATCAGGGAGTGGTTGTAAAAAATGCCTCTCCACATACCAAACTGACATTAAACCAGTGCATCATTGACAATATTTCTGCCGAAGGAATCATGGCTACCAATAGTTCGGTAACGGCTACCGCCTGCCTGATTAGTAATTGTGGCAACAATATCGCAATATCACTGGGAGGAAAATATTTCTTTAATCAATGTACCATTGTTACCTACGATAATGATTATATATCGCACAAGATTCCGGTGGTGAATGTGAGCAATAATGATGGCACTACTGCCAACTTCTTAAATTGTACATTTAATAATAGCATCATTTACGGATTGGGTGGATTGGTGGAAAATGAAATTGGGGTTAGTCAAATGGCAGGTCCTTCATTTACACTAAACTTCACTAACGTATTTTACAAGATGAAGAAACCTTTGACGAATGCTAATGTGAAATTTATTAATAGTACCGAATTTCAATACAATACACCAGCTTTTGATTCTTTGGATTATAGCAATCATGTATACAGTTTTCATCTGAAGGATACGTCTATTTGTCTGAATAAAGGCAATCAGTTATACAATGTTGATGCAGACCTTGATGGCAATGCTTTCGACACTCCTTACACGGTAGGATGCTATAACCACTAAAAGTCATTTTTTTATTGAGTAACAATACTCAACTTTGCATTTCAAAATTTAAAAGATATATATGAGCAAGAAAACTATGTTGATTATCATGGACGGATGGGGTCTTGGAAAAGACAAACATTCCGATGCCATTCAGAATGCAAAAACTCCTTTCGTTTCTGGTCTTTACAATAAATATGCCCACTCCACACTGGTTACCTGCGGCGAAGAAGTAGGTCTGCCCGATGGACAGATGGGTAATAGCGAAGTAGGTCACCTGAATTTGGGTGCTGGTAGAATTGTTTATCAGGAATTGCAACGTATCAATGTGGCTATTCGTACTGGAGAGTTTGCACAAAATGAAACCTTACTTAAAGCGATTCGTTTTGCTAAAGAAAATGATAAGCCGCTGCACCTGATAGGCTTGGTGAGCGATGGCGGTGTTCACTCACATACCTCCCACCTGAAAGCTATTTGCGATGTAGCAAAACAGGAAGGATTAACCAAGGTATTTATTCATGCCTTTACCGATGGTCGCGATTGTGATCCTAAGAGTGGCCTGGGTTTCCTTACTTCTTTACAGGAGCATTTGGATAAGTCAGTTGGACAAATAGCAACTATCACAGGTCGTTATTATGGTATGGACAGAGATAAAAGATGGGAGCGCGTAAAGTTTGCTTACGATGCAATGACCAAAGGCGAAGGTGAAGTTACAGATGATGTACTGGCAGCAGTAAATGCTTCTTATGAAAACGGCGTTACCGATGAATTTCTGAAACCAATTATCAATAGTAAAGTTGCTCGTCCGGATGCAGACATTAAAGATGGTGATGTAGCTATCTGTTTTAACTTCCGTACCGACCGTTGCAGAGAGATTACGGTAGTTCTTACTCAACAGGATTTCCCGGAACAAAGCATGAAAGCGCTGTCCTTGAATTATACTACCATGACCGAATATGATAGTACGTTTAAGAATGTGCATGTGATGTTCGAGAATGATAATTTAGTAAATACCCTAGGCGAAGTATTAGCAGCGAATGGTAAGAAACAAATTCGTATAGCAGAGACCGAAAAGTATCCGCACGTTACCTTCTTCTTTAGTGGAGGTAGAGAAACGCCTTTCGAAGGCGAAACCCGTATCATGGCGGCTTCTCCAAAAGTAGCTACTTACGATTTGCAACCCGAGATGAGTGCTTTCGAACTGGCTGATAAGCTGGTTCCTGAAATAGATAAGGGCTATGCCGATTTTATCTGTCTCAACTTTGCCAATGCAGATATGGTGGGCCATACAGGCGTATTCTCTGCAGTAATCAAGGCGGTAGAAACAGTTGATACATGTGTAGAGAAAGTAGTAACTGCTGCATTAAAACAAGATTATACTATCCTGCTTACTGCCGATCATGGCAACTCCGATTATATGATTAATGATGATGGAAGTCCTAATACACAACACTCTTTAAACCTGGTTCCTTTGTTTGTAATTGATAAGGAATGGAAGGGCACCCTTGCATCGGGTAAACTAGGAGATCTGGCTCCTACCTTATTACATATTATGGGACTGGAAATTCCTAAACAAATGACCGGAAATATTCTGGTGAATCCATAAGCCGTTTAATTAGTTAAACGGAATTAAAACAAAAAGTTGCAAGACGCTGGTTACTGGTAACCGGAATCTTGCAACTTTTTTTATTTGATTTATCAGTAAGAACTACTTCTTTAAAGCATCTCTTATTTCTGTCAATAATACTTCAGTAGCGGTAGGGGCAGGAGGAGCCGAAGGTGCAGCTTCTTCTTTCTTTTTAGCAGCATTCATTCCTTTGATAATCATAAATAGTACAAATGCTACAATCAGGAAATTAATTACAGCAGAAAGGAAGTTGCCATATTTAACCGTACCAAAGATGGTCAGATCAGCAAGTTTGGTTAAATGAGCAGCATCTAAAGCTGGCTTCAACAATAAAGGCGTGATAACGTCTTCAATAAAAGAACTTACTATCTTTCCAAATGCGCCACCAATAATTACACCCACAGCAAGATCTACTACATTGCCTTTCATGGCAAACTCTTTAAACTCTTTAATCATTCCCATTATTTAAATTTTTAGACGACAAATGTACAATAATTTTAATATGTGGTGGTTTAATACAAGTTTAAGGGGTTCAAAAGGTTTAAGGTTTGATATTCATAGTCCTTTTATAAATTTTCACAGTTTTGGGTCTTTGTATTCAACAGGCCATGACTTCAGTCCTGACATAAAGGAAAAGTGACGTGCCAAACTAAAACGGTTTTAACCGTTTTGAATAAATGTTCAAAACATATTAAATCCTATTTGTCAGTTTTTTGCATTCGCTCATCAGCTTGCAGTTCTCTCTGTATTTGTATTCCTCACGACTCACGTAAAGCACTTAAGCTACATAAAAATATTTTTATATTCGTGGCAGTCTATTTTTAGCATTTAATTCCCTTTTAATTTTACTTTTCATAAATAACATATAATATTTGCTCAAAGAATTAAATTGAAACAATCACTTTCCAACTGGGGTTTATTTATTTTACTGTCGCTTATTTGGGGCAGTTCTTTCATGCTCATGAAGGAAGGAATGAAAGCTTTATCACCCTATCAAGTAGCTACTATCCGCATACTAAGTGCAGGTTTGATCATGATTCCTTTCTTTGTAAAATCATATAAGCAGATACCAGCAGGAAAAAGAGGATATGTATTGCTATCGGGTTCTATTGGTAGCTTAATACCTGCATATCTTTTTTGTTTATCCGAAGTAAAAATCGATAGTTCGCTGGTTGGTATGCTTAATGCGCTTACTCCATTATTTACTATACTAATAGGTATCCTGCTCTTTGGAATGGTCGTTACCAGAAAGCAAATGATTGGGATACTCATTGGTTTTCTAGGAATGGTTATACTCCTAATGCCAAAAGGTAGTTTTGGCTTGCAGGATCTGGGTTATGCCATGCTGGTAGTGCTGGCTACTTTCCTCTATGGTATCAATGTGAATGTGGTTCATAAGCATCTGAAAGAAGTTACGTCGGTCAATATTGTTGCCTTTGCCTTTCCGGCTATACTGATACCTTGTATTATCATACTGACTTCCACCGGTTTCTTTTCCCAGATAAGAAATGCAACTCCTCAGTTTTATATCTCTACGGCATCGGCATTTGTGTTGGGTAGTATTGGTACTGCTTTTGCAACCATATATTTTTATAAACTAATGAAGAGAGCAGGCACCGTATTTGCCTCCATGGTTACTTATGGTATTCCCTTTGTAGCCGTTGCTTGGGGACTGATTCTGGGCGATCATATTACTTTTCTCGAAATCCTAGCACTGATAATCATTCTAGCAGGAGTAGGCCTCACAAGCAGAAAGAGTTAAATACTAATTTGATAATTTGAAGATGTGATAATTTGATAATGAATACATCTAAATCTCATTCAACCTTTAGTTTTTCTTTTTTTAGTATTTAGTTTTTGTATTCCTCTTGCCTCTTTGCCTCTTGCCTCTTTGCCTTGTATTAATTTAGTTTACTACATATTCCCCTTTATATTTGCAACCCTATTATGTTACCAATTAGCAATCGTGGAAGTTTGATGCCGGAGTCTCCCATCCGGAAACTGGCTCCTTTAGCAGAAGCAGCAAAACAAAAGGGACTTACTGTTTATCACCTCAATATTGGGCAGCCCGATATTGCTACCCCCGAGGCCATGATTAAAGCAGTAAAGGATAATATCAGTCCGGTAATTGAGTACTCGCATAGTGCCGGCAATGATAGCTACCGCAGAAAGCTGGTATCTTATTATGCCAAGCATTCCATCAATATCCAACACAGCGATATCATCATTACTACCGGTGCCAGCGAAGCTATCTTGTTTAGCTTTCTGGGTTGTCTGGATGTAGGTGATGAGGTAATTATTCCAGAACCTTTTTATGCCAACTATTACGCTTTTGCTGTGGTAGCAGGTATCAAAGTAATTCCCGTTTCTTCCTCTATTACCGATGGTTTTTGTTTACCCGCTATTGAAGAGATAGAAGCTAAAATTACAAGTCGTACCAAAGCGATTCTTATTTGCAATCCCAACAATCCTACCGGATATTTATATAGCGAACAAGAATTGAAACAGCTGGAAGAGCTGGTCATAAAATATAACCTGTACCTTTTTGCCGATGAAGCTTATCGCGAGTTCTGCTACGGAGGAAAACACTTCAGTGCACTGCAGTTCAATGAAGCTGCTCAGCACGTAATACTCGTAGATAGTATCAGCAAACGTTATAGTGCCTGTGGCTTAAGATTGGGCGCCATCGTTACCAAGAACAAACTGGTGATCGATACTATCATGAAGTTTGCTCAGGCTAGGCTAAGCCCTCCTTATTATGCACAGGTGGCGGCAGAAGCTGCCATCGATTTGCCGGATGATTATTTTGTGGTTACCAAAGCCGAATATAAAAACAGAAGGGATGTGCTGGTTCAACGATTAAATGCTATGCAGGATGTGTATTGCCCCAATCCTGGTGGTGCATTTTATGCCATGGCCAAACTGCCTATTGATGATTGCGATAAGTTCTGTGCCTGGCTGTTAAACGAGTTTAGTCATAACAATACTACCGTTATGCTCGCTCCCGGTACTGGTTTTTATGGTACTGCCGGTATGGGCAAACAGGAAGTACGATTTGCCTACGTGCTCAATACGGAAGCTACCAATGCCGCAATGGATTGTCTCGAAGCAGCTCTGAAAGTTTATCCAGGAAGAAGGTAATCTTGCTGTTGAAAAGTATTCTTTACGATAAATTTATGACCACAATATTTTAAATATAGTTTAAATATTGCTACTTTCCCATCTCAATAATTATTACTAATGAGATTGCGGAAGGTATTTGCCACAATTTTTGCTTTTATAGGTTTCTATTCCAGCGCGCAGAATTATCATGCGCTGGCAGGCTCTCCTTATGCAGGCACCGAAAGTATTTTTCACAATCCTGCAAGCTCTCTCAATCAGGCTTTTAGCTGGGATGTTACTTTGTTTGCTGCACAGGCTACCATGGCCAACAATGCCTTTGTAATGAAAAACGCTTCCTTCCAGTCGCTCAGCTACAATTCTCCTGCTTATCACAGTGCAAAAGTGGCACTTACCAATGGTTTTACCGACAGATCCCTGCATGCCAATGCCGATATCAGTGCACTCAATTTCAGAATTAAGCTAAACAATAAAAGCGCTTTTGCTTTTGGTATCCGGGGCCGTGCTTTTGCGCATGCTTATACCAGTCCTTTTATATATTACGATACTATTACCTCTCTCAAAAGCTGGGCCAATCTCAATAAGAATATCCCTAGTTTCGAAGCCAGTGCTACCCATTCCGGATGGATAGAAGCCAACTTTAATTATTCCAGAATATACAAAGATGATGACGAAAAACGCATCACCTGGGGGGCTACCCTTACCGTCATGAAAGGCTTATCCGGTGTCGAGTTCAATCCTCGTGCCATGACCTATGCCAAAGCATACAATGGCAACAATGTGCCTTATTATTTTATCAATGGGGGCAACTTCTCTTATCGCTATACCAACAACTATGATTTGTACGATACCAATCAAACTCCTCGTAGCAATATCAATACTATCTTAGGTAGTTCCCTTTCTTCCTTTGCTATCAGTTTTGGGGTAGAGTATACCCTCAAGAGTGCTTATACCAGCACCTTCACCTCCTGGGGTAGTCCCGATTGGAAGGCTAAGGATTACGACTGGAAGTTTGGTGCAGCCATTCTCGATTTAGGAACCAACTATTATGCTTTTGGAAAAGATGCGGCTGAAAAAAGTATCCCTTCCGGATTCTTAAACGATACTGTTATCACGCATTACAATCTTATTAAAACAGATCGCCTCAGGGATACCCTCTTACATTCTTATACCAAAACGGATTATTATCAGGGCGATTTTTCTATCTCCAATCCCACCCGTTTAGTACTGTCGGCAGACAAGAACTTGGGACATAACTTTTACGTAAATGGAGAGCTCACCATTTCTTTCTTTTCTAGCCAGGCACAGTCCAGAGCCCGTACCAGAGAAATCAATCTGCTATTGCTTACCCCAAGATGGGAAACCAAGGGATTAGGCCTGTATTTCCCTATGCAACTCAATACCGAAATGCAGTGCTGGATAGGTACCGCCGTAAAGCTCGGCCCATTGTTGATAGGCCTGCACAGTATCGACTTCTTCAACTGGTTTAGCAAAGGCAATCATCAGTTAAATGGCGGCGGCTACATCATGCTCAGCATCCATCCATTTGGAAGAGACAAAGAAGCCGACGAATGCCCTTCTTATTAATGAGCTAATGTTATAATGTACTGATTAGCTAATGAATACCATTAACAGCAAAGTGCCAATTATAAATTAAAAATAAATTCAGCTCAATTTAAAGCTGATTATTGGATTTACTTTTCCTCACTGTATTTGAATTCTTTTTACTTTGATTTTGGGCGTTCCGCTGAGGCGAGGTAAATTTCTTGTAGATTGATTAGTAAAATGGTTTATTCATCATATTTTATCTAATGAAACATCCTTTCTGGTATATCAAACATATTTGAAGGTACATTGGTGTCATTTAAAGACATGTTAGTGTTGTTTGAAGCTTCTCTGATGGCACTTGAACCCATAAACTTTCAATTTTTTGTAACTTAGTAACGAATATGATAAACTCTTGAGTAGTTTTAGTCCATTTACTAGTGGTTTAAGGCTGCTCATGAGTGATGTTAAGGATCTGATGAGCAGTTTTAAGGTACTTGTGAGGCACTTAAGTTTATTTAGTAGTAGTTTAAGTCTTCTGATGAGTGATTTTAAGCATCTCTGCAGTGATTTCAGGGATCTCAGTAGTGATTTCAGGGTACTGATGAGTGGTTTAAAGGATGAGATGATTGGCAGATTAGTGGATTAACGAATAAAATCCTTCAACCTTAGTGTTTAAATAAGTTATACCCTATTGCAATAGCACAGATTACCCATATGATATCGGCGGCAATACCTGCCCATAAGGAATACCCTATTTTCTTGATGCCTACACTGCCATAGTAGAGGGCTATACTATAGAAAGTAGTATTGGAACTACCCAATAATCAGTAGCAACTGGATCAGGGAACTTCCGAATTTATCATCTTTATAAATAAAAGCATTGATGTTAACTTAAAAGTTATCTTTGTTTTGTGAATCAAGATAGAAAGATCATATTTTATGGGAAGTACTTTATGGAGTTTTATATACTTCAAACACTGAAAGTACAAGAGAAGATTGATTTTGTATTGAAAATTGTAAGGACAGTAGAGCGGATTCCCAAAACCTATTTTAAACACTTAACAGGTACCGAAGGCACTTACGAAATAAGGATAGATAGCGAAGGAAATATCTTTAGAATATTTTGTTGTTTTGATGAGGGAAATCTGGTTATACTATTTAATAGTTTTCACAAAAAGACACCCAAAACACCTTCAAAAGAA
>CANFLJ010000049.1 GCA_947447815.1 Chitinophagaceae bacterium
GAAGATCATCTGGATAGATACGATTACAAGTTTGAAAATTATATAGATAGCAAATTTAAAATCATCGAAAATCAGACCGAGCAGGATTGCTTTATCTGTTGCGATGATGATGAGGTTATTACCAGCAAATTGAGATTACTTACTACACACACACATATTCACCCATTATTTTTTTCCATGAAACATGAGATTAAAAAAGGCGCATACATTAAGGGCGACCAGATGATGCTTCGGATTCAAGAAGAACGCGTATCCATGAGCATTAATGATTTTGCTTTAAAAGGCAATCATAACAATTACAACACTATGGCAGCATGTATTGCAACTTCCGTAATTGGTATCCGGAAGGAGAAGATCAGGGAAGCAGTTCAGGACTTCAAAGGTCTGGAACATCGCATGGAACACGTTGCTACTGTCAGAGGTGTTGATTTTATTAATGATAGCAAAGCAACTAATATGAACAGTACATGGTATGCTTTAGAAAGCATGACAAAACCTTGTGTGTTGATATTGGGTGGTACCGACAAAGGGAACGATTATTCTCTTATCGAAGACTTGGTAAAAACAAGAGTGAAAGCTATTGTTTGTCTTGGCCTAGATAATAAGAAGATCATCGCAGCCTTTAAAGGTAAAGTTCCTACTATCATCGAAACTAAGAATGCTAAGAATGCAGTTCAGAGTGCATTTGAATTATCTACAAAAGGCGATGTTGTTTTACTAAGCCCTGCATGTGCAAGCTTCGATTTGTTTAAGAACTACGAGGACAGAGGCACTCAATTTAAAGATGCTGTAAAAGAACTGTAGATGATAGATAACAATACTGTAGATAGGCTATTCACCCAGATTCCTTCTTTTGAAGGAGTGAAGGGTAGCGTGCTGGATAAAACACGCGGGGATAAGTATATCTGGGGTATTGTAATTATTCTGGCGCTTACTTCCGTACTGGTAGTATATAGTGCCACGGGTTCACTGGCTTATAAGAAGAATCACGGTAATGTAGAATTATATTTATTCAAACAACTCGCATTCATGTTTGTGGGGATGTTGATCATCTATTTTCTGCATAAAGTTAATTACACCGTGTTTTCTCGTATTGCCTCTATTTTATTAGTAATATCTATACCATTACTAATATACACACTAGCTTTTGGAGCTAAGATTAATGAAGGTACAAGATGGATAAAAGTCCCCATCATTAATATGACTTTTCAAACGAGCGATTTTGCCAAGATTGCCTTATTTATGTACTTGTCAAGAGTACTGAGTAAGAAGCAAGAAGATATAAAAGATTTTAAAAAGGGATTCTTGCCAACCATAATTCCGGTAGTGATTGTCTGTGCTTTAATTATGCCTGCCAACCTATCCAATGCTTTATTAACGGGAGCTACATCGTTATTATTAATGTTTATAGGCCGGGTGAGCCTGAAGCATATAATACTAACAATAGCGCTTGCTATGATTCCAATAGCATTGATTATTAGTCTGGCAGTAATTACCTACAAGCCCAAAGTGGCTGACGAAGAAAATAAGAAAGAAGCGATTTCGGAAAAGCTTACAGGAATGGGGCGTCTGGGTACCTGGGTAAAAAGAACGCAGGACTTTATTTATGGTAGTAATCAGGATATTCCATATCAGGTGCAACAAGCAAAAATGGCTATTGCTAATGGAGGAATATTATTTGGTAAAGGTCCTGGCAATAGTATTGCTCGCAACTACCTGCCGCAGGCTTACAACGATTTCATTTTTGCAATTATAATAGAAGAGTATGGTTTAATAGGGGGAGCATTTATCATATTTATATATATGCTGTTCCTGTTTAGAGGGATTAGAATATTCAGAAAATGTCCTTATGCATTTGGTGCATTTCTGGCATTGGCTTTAAGTTTTACGTTGGCTATTCAGGCAATTGCTAATATGGCGGTTAACGTAAATATTGTACCGGTAACGGGGGTTACACTTCCATTGATTAGTATGGGAGGTAGTTCGTTTCTGTTTACCTGCGCAGCAATAGGGATTATTTTGAGTGTAGCAAGGAATGTAGAACAGGCAGAGAGTAAGCCATTGGAACCGGTTATGGTTCCTACAGTAAATACGAATAATATAAATGAGTAATACGAATAACATATTATCACAAGGCGCTCCAAGAATCATCATTGCAGGAGGTGGTACCGGAGGACATATCTTCCCGGCTATTGCTATTGCAAATGCTTTGAAGGAACAAAATGCTGCAGTGGAAATATTGTTTGTTGGGGCCAAAGGAAAAATGGAAATGGAGAAAGTTCCGGAGGCTGGTTATGCTATAAAAGGAATTGATATTGCTGGCTATAACAGAAGCTCTTTAATTAAGAATGTATCATTACCTGTTAAACTGATAAAGAGTTTCTTTCAGGTGAAAAATATTATTAAATCTTTCTCTCCCGATGCAGTAATAGGAGTGGGAGGTTATTCCAGTTTCCCAGTATTGAAATATGCTCAGGTTCAAGGTATTCCAACCTTCATACACGAGAGTAATTCTTTTGCTGGAAAATCAAATATCATGTTGGGGAAAAAAGCAACGAAGGTTTTTGTTGCTTCCGATGGAATGGATAAATTCTTCCCTGCAAGCAATATTATTAAGAGCGGAAATCCTATCAGAAAAAATATTGTTCAGCAAAAGATTGACCACAATGAAGCACTGAAATCTTTCGGACTGGCAACTGATAAGACTACCTTATTGGTAACCGGAGGAAGTCTGGGAGCAAGAAGCATCAACAATGCAATAGCTGATTGTATTAATGAAATAGTGAGCGCAGATATTCAGGTTATCTGGCAGACAGGTAAAGGCAATGCTGCTCAATATCAGTCTATAGTAAAAGATAGTAAGGTTTGGATCAGCGATTTTATTTCAGATATGAGTGTAGCATATGCTGCAGCTGATATCGTAGTTTCTCGAGCAGGAGCTATGGCTGTAACAGAAATCTGTGTGGTAAAGAAGCCAGTCATTTTTGTTCCTTATCCATTTGCTGCAGAAGATCATCAAACTGCTAATGCGGTGGAACTGGTAAATAAGCATGCTGCAAAAATGATTGTAGATAAAGATGTTCAGACAGAATTGGGTAAGGCCATCATTAGCCTTGCAAATAATAAAGAAGAACAGGAACAACTAACTAAAAATATTGCTGTTCTGGGCAAGATAGACGCAGATGCTATCATTGCTGAAACAGTTTTAAACTATATTAAAAAGTAATTATCAGTGACGGAAACAGTTCAAAATATTAGTCAGAAATTAAGCAACAATCCAAAGGATATACAAGTATATTTCATTGGGGTGGGTGGCATAGGTATGAGTGCTCTGGCAAGATACTTTATATCGAAGGGAGCTACTGTTTCTGGTTATGATAAAACTTCCACTGAACTTACCAGAACACTGGAAGCATCCGGCATTAATATTCATTACGAGGATAATGTACAGTTGATTCCTAAGGAAGTAGATTTTGTGGTGTATACACCTGCTATCCCTGCAAATCATACTGAACTAAATTTCTATAAGGATAATGGTTATCCTGTTTTAAAGAGAAGCGATGTACTGCAGATAATTACCGAAACCTCTTTCAATATTTGTATAGCAGGTACGCATGGCAAAACAACCACTACTTCGATGGTGGCACATATTCTTCGCCATTCGGGTTATGGATGCAATGCTTTTCTGGGTGGTATTTCTGCCAACTATCAAACTAACTTCTGGAGCGATCCAAACAATGTAGTGGTAGTAGAAGCAGATGAATATGACAGAAGTTTTCTGAAGTTGAAACCTGATGTGGCTATCATCACTTCTATGGATGCAGATCACTTGGATATCTATGGTACCAAAGAAGAGTTGCAGAAGACATTTATCCAGTTCTCCGAAAAACTGAAGCCTTCAGGATTATTGATTACTAAATATGGAATAGGAGATAACGTTCAGTTTACTTATCCTGACAAAGAAACATACAGCTACAACAATACTTCATCAGATTGTTTTGCTTCCAATATCAGAATTGTAAATGGTTCTTATATATATGATATCACGATAAATGGAGAGACCATAAAAGATATCGCTTTATCCATGGGTGGTATGCACAATATCGAGAATTCAGTTGCCGCAATTGCAGTGGCTAAACACCTGAAGATTGATAACGAAAAAATCAGCAAAGCTGTAGCTGCTTACAAAGGAGTGAAAAGAAGGTTTGAATATATTATAAAGAACGAAGAGCATGTGCTGATAGATGATTATGCGCATCATCCCGAGGAGCTAAGAGCGTTGATTACAGGCGTGAAGGATATGTATAAAGGGGAGAAAATTACGCTGGTTTTTCAACCTCATCTGTATTCCAGAACAAACGACTTTGCAAATGAGTTTGCAGAGAGCTTAAGTCTGGTAGATGAACTGATTTTATTGCCTATTTATCCGGCAAGAGAATTGCCTATGCCCGGTGTAGATAGTAATATGATTCTGGACAAGGTAACAGCAGTAAACAAATGGGTATTAAGTAAAGAAGAATTAAAACAATGGATGAGTAATCATAAACCTAAGATTGTGGTGATGGCAGGGGCAGGTGATATAGATACATTGGTCATTCCGGTTAAAAATATTTTAGAGACTAAATAGATGAAAATGAATCAGCTTCTTAAAAACAGGATTATTACTTCTTGCTGGATTGCAGCAGGGGTAGTAACTATTGTCCTGTTGGGAGCTGCATCCAGAATTAAAAGTCACCATGCTTGTGTAGGTATTAATGTAGAGATTAAGAATGTAGATCAGGAAAGCTTTATTGAAAAGGATGATGTGATAGAGCTGGTGAATATTAATGGATCTGTTATAGGAAAGGAGATCAATACCATTAACCTGTTTGCATTGGAGAATGTAATAAAACAAAAT
The DNA here is from genome assembly GCA_947447815.1 of Chitinophagaceae bacterium. Lineage (GTDB taxonomy): Bacteria > Bacteroidota > Bacteroidia > Chitinophagales > Chitinophagaceae > CANFLJ01. The sequence goes on from CANFLJ010000049.1 coordinate 4,898, forward strand.
AAGTGGATCAGGGATGTGCAGTTGTTCTTTGATAAACAAAATGTATTAGAAGTATCGGTAAAACAAAGAGAGCCTAAGGCAAGAGTTTTCTGTGTAGATAATCAGTCCTTCTATATAGATGCATTTGCAAACAGATTGCCATTAACCGGCAAGGCTAGTGCAAGAGTATTGGTTGTTACTGGCTTCACTAGCAACAAGGATACCTTGTCTTCACCCGATAGTTTGTTGCTGAAGAATATGGTAAAGCTGGTGAATAAAATTACCAGCGATAGCTTCTGGAATGCACAGGTGGCACAGGTAAATATTACACCAAAAGCAACCTTCGAACTGGTACCTTCTATGGGTAATCACTTGGTAGAATTTGGTACAGCCGATTCTATAGACAGTAAGCTCAGAAAGCTGAAAGCATTTTATAAAAATATTTTCTATGCAAAAGATATGTCGGCTTATACCAGACTGAATATAGAGTACGACAATCAGGTAGTAGCATCCAAAATGGCAGCAACCTATAGCGAAGATACTGCTGTTATAATCAGGGATACGGCATCAATAAACAGGTCTGCCGCAATGAGTACTAAGGACACTACGAACAGTAAAAAGGGGAATCTGGCAGAAAATAAAGGGAAAAATGAGCCAAAAGTTTCTGTGGTTAAACAAAATAAACCAACAGATAATACGTTAACATCTATTGGTAGTAGTATAAATAAGAAAGAAAATATTAAAAAACCGTTGGTTCCGAAGGCGGTAATGAATAAAAATAACTAATTGTAAACGGATTAATATCCTAAAAAACGAATCTATATGAGTCAAAATGAGGCACCTATTATTGTTGGTTTAGATATTGGCACAACCAAGATCGCTGCTATCGCAGGGAGAAAGAATGAACAGGGGAAACTGGAGATACTTGGATTTGGCCGAGCTAACAGTAGCGGTGTTCAGCATGGTCAGGTATTAAATATCGATCAGACTATTGATTCTATTAAACAGGCTTTAGAAAATTGTTATAAGAACAATCCTGACTTAGAAATTAATGAGGTTTATGTAGGGATAGCTGGTCATCATATCAAGAGTCTGCAAACTCGTGGCGACCTGGTTAGACAAAACTCTGATGTGGAAATTCAAAAGTCGGAAGTGGATCAGTTAGTCGAGAATCAAAAGAAAACTTTTATTCCTGCAGGCGATCAGATTATCGAAGTAATACCTCAGGACTTTTGCGTTGATAATTTTCAGAACATTAAATATCCTGTGGGGTATATGGGCGTGAGGATTGGTGCTTCATTCCATATTATTACGGGGGATAAAAATGCGATCAGAAATATCAATCGTGCGGTAGAAAGAAGTAGCCTTAAAACCAAAGATCTTGTATTACAACCATTGGCTAGTGCTAGTGCTGTAATGAGCAGCATGGATATGGATTCTGGTGTTGCTGTTCTGGATATTGGTGGTGGTACCAGCGATCTGGCTATCTTCCATGAAGGTATTCTAAAACATACAGCTGTAATACCTTTCGGTGGCGAAAATATTACAGATGATATCAAGAAAGGATTAGGTGTTTTGAAAACACAGGCCGAGGCAATGAAGATTCAGTTTGGATCTGCACTGGCCGAAGAAACTAAGTCGAATGCATACATTACTATTCCAGGTTTAAGAGGAATGCCTAGCAAGGAGATCAGTGTAAAAAATCTTTCCCTGATTATCCAGGCAAGAATGGGCGAAATTCTCGATTTTGTTGCTTACCATCTTAAACAGGTTGGTATGGATAGCAGAATGCTGAATGGCGGTATCATCCTTACAGGTGGTGGATCACAATTAAAACATTTATTACAGTTAACCGAATTTGTTACCGGATTAAATGCTCGCGTTGGTTATCCAAACGAACATTTGGTTAGCAATCATATCGATGAGCTGAAAAAACCAATGTACTCTACTTGTATTGGTTTGATATTGAAAGGGTACAACGACTTTGATAACAAGCATAAAGAATTTACAACCTCTTTTACCAAGGTTTCTGTTCCTAATAGTTTGAAACAGGTAGTTACCGAAACAGTAAATGATACTGTTGCAGAAGATACAACACAAACTGCTTCAGTGAATGTAGAAGAGAGAATAGAGAAATTAAAAGGCGCAGGATTCTGGGATAAAATAAAAATGAGCCTGGTAGATTTATTCAACGAAGAAGAAGACAAACATATTGGATAATAAAAAACTTAGAAAACAAAAACTTACTTACTAATTATTAAATACCGTTACTATGATTCATTTTGATTTGCCAAAACAAAAATCTTCCATCATCAAAGTATTGGGTGTTGGCGGCGGCGGCGGAAATGCCGTTAATCACATGTACACTCAATCAATTGAAGGCGTTGATTTTGTAATATGCAATACAGATGCTAAAGCAATAGAACAAAGTCTGGTTCCAAATAAAGTACAGCTCGGGCCACATCTTACACAAGGCCTTGGTGCTGGTGCAAATCCTGAAGTAGGAAAAAAAGCTACGGAAGAATCTTTGCAGGAAATTAAAAGCATTCTGGAACTCAATACCAAGATGGCTTTCGTTACTGCCGGTATGGGCGGTGGTACTGGTACAGGTGGTGCTCCTATCGTTGCACAGGTTTGTAAAGAAATGGGCATTCTTACCGTTGGTATCGTTACTACTCCTTTCGCTTTCGAAGGACCTAAAAGATTATTGCAGGCACAGGAAGGTATTCGTCAGTTAACCCCTTACGTAGATACTTTACTGGTTATCAGCAACGAAAAATTAAGACAGCAATATGGCAACCTTAAGATGAAGGAAGCCTGGGCTAAAGCCGATAACGTATTGGCTACAGCTGCTAAATGTATTACCGATATTATCAATAGTCGTGGACATATCATCGTCGATTTTGCCGATGTATGTACCGTAATGAAGAATGGTGGTGTGGCTATCTTAGGTAAGGCAGAAGCAGAAGGCGAAAACAGAGCACAGGTTGCTATCGAAGAAGCATTGAATTCTCCATTATTAAATGATAGCGATATCCGTGGTGCTAAATGGGTATTAATCAATATCAATACAGCTGAAGGAGAACACGAGTTTACCATGGATGAAATTGATATGATTACCAACTACCTCAGAATGCAGGCTGGCGAAGGTACCGATCTGATTGTTGGACAAGGGTACGATGATACTTTGGGTAGCAAAATTTCTATTACGCTAATTGCTACTGGCTTTGATGCAAAAGATCCTTTTGCTAAACCAGTAATGGAAAAGAAAGCAGAACCTACTCCTGAAAAGATCATCATGACGCTTGGTGTAGAAGGAGAAGAAACTAAAATGACTACCAATACTAATAATACTCCGGTTGCAGAAGTAAAACCAGTAGTTGAAGAAGTAGTTGCCCCAAAGGTAGAAGCTGAATATCTTGCCATTACCGAGGAATCAATGATGCCTCAGATCAAGGAAGAATTTGTACAACCAGCGGTAGTTGCTCCTGTTGCTTTAAACGAGTTTGACTTCAACGAACCAGTTGTATTTGAATTACAGACAGAAGAGGAATATGTGGTAGATACGCATGTTGTAGAAGAAGAGGTAGTAGCAGAAGTCCCTGCTGCAGTGGCAGTATCGAGCGTATCGGTTGAAAAACCTTTCCTTTCAAAACCTAATCAGATTTATGCCGAAGATTTTGTAAGCACCAGCTATACACCTGCTCCTGTTATGGAAGTAGAAAAAACAGAGGAAGAAGAAAATCTGACGAACATCACCATGAATGAAAGGGTAGAAGAAGTTGCTCCGGTAAAAGATTTAAATCTTTTTACTACAGTAGCTTATTCCGCTAATCAGCAGGAAGAAAAAGAAGAAGCGCCTCAGGAATTTCAGGTAACAGAAAGAAATACTCCAGAAGTTACTTATCAGGCTCCTGTAAATATGTCGAACGAAATTCTGGATGAAACAGAAGATCAAAGAAAAAGAGCTGCTGAGCGTTTACAAAAATTACGTTCATTGTCATTCAATATGAATGCCGCTGATCCTAATAACGAATTTGAAACGGTACCGGCTTATATCAGAAGAAATATGGAGTTGTTTGGCAACACCCTTACCTCAGTAGAAAACTTTTATAGCAAGTATACAGTAGGAAAGGATGAAAACGACAAAACCAACATCTCTACGCTGAATACTTTCCTTGATGGAAAGAAACCAGACTAGCA
>CANFLJ010000050.1 GCA_947447815.1 Chitinophagaceae bacterium
CATAACCAACTTCTTTAGGTACAAATTGATTAAATAATACACGACCAACAGTAGTATCTACTAATCTTTTTACTAACTGACCATTCTCTCTTACAAAAGTTCTCAGTTTAATATTAGAATGTAAATCAATTTTTTGTTCGTTGAAAGCAATTACTACTTCTTCAATGTTGTAGAAAGCCTTGCCCTCTCCTTTCATTACTAGGTCGCCCATGCTCTTCTTACCCTTGGAAATATAGTACAATCCAAGAACCATGTCCTGAGAAGGAAGGGTGATTGGCGTACCATTTTGTGGGTTAAGAATATTGTGAGAAGACAACATTAATAATTGAGCTTCCAGAATAGAAGCAGAACTTAATGGAACGTGAACCGCCATCTGATCACCATCGAAATCCGCATTGAAAGATGCAGTAACCAATGGGTGAAGCTGAATAGCCTTTCCTTCGATCAATTTAGGCTGGAATGCCTGAATAGAAAGACGGTGAAGTGTAGGGGCACGATTCAATAAGATTGGGTGTCCTTTTAATATATTTTCTAAGATATCCCAGATAACGATTTCTTTTCTATCAACTAATTTCTTAGCAGACTTAACCGTTTTAACGATACCTCTTTCAATTAACTTACGAATAATAAATGGTTTGAAAAGCTCTGCAGCCATATCCTTAGGGATACCGCACTCATGCATTTTCATTTCAGGTCCTACCACGATAACAGAACGACCAGAGTAATCCACACGCTTACCCAACAAGTTCTGACGGAAACGACCTTGTTTACCTTTAAGTACATCACTTAAAGATTTAAGAGCACGTCCACCTTCTGCTTTAACGGCGTTAGATTTACGGCTATTATCAAATAATGAATCCATTGCTTCCTGCAACATACGTTTTTCATTACGTAAGATTACTTCAGGAGCTTTGATTTCCATTAATCTCTTTAAACGGTTATTACGGATAATAACACGACGATAAAGATCATTTAAATCAGAAGAAGCAAAACGACCGCCATCCAAAGGAACTAATGGTCTTAGTTCTGGTGGAATAACAGGAATGTATTGCATTACCATCCACTCAGGTTGGTTGGTAATACGGGTTTTAGCATCACGGAAAGCTTCTACTACACTCAATCTCTTTAAAGCATCTGCTTTACGTTGTTGAGATGTTTCGTTAGCAGCAGCGTTACGTAAATCAAAACTTAAGGTATCTAAATCTAATCTTGCCAATAAATCCTGAACTGCTTCAGCACCCATTTTAGCAAGGAACTTTCTTGGATCTTCATCAGAAAGATATTGATTATCCTTTGGAATTTCATCCAGGATATCCAGATATTCTTCTTCAGACAAAAGATCACCTATGCTTAGGTTTTCTTTGATACCACCCTGAATTACTACATATCTTTCATAGTAAACAATGCTTTCCAGTTTCTTGGAACTCATTCCCAACAAATAACCAATCTTGTTAGGTAAACTTTTGAAATACCAGATATGAACGATAGGAACAACCAGTTTAATGTGTCCCATTCTTTCTCTTCTTACCTTTTTCTCGGTAACTTCTACTCCACATCTATCGCAGACAATACCTTTATAACGGATACGTTTGTACTTTCCACAAGCACATTCAAAATCCTTAACAGGTCCGAAAATTCTTTCGCAGAACAAACCATCTCTTTCAGGTTTGTAAGTACGATAGTTGATAGTTTCGGGCTTTAAAACCTCTCCAAAACTCTTTTCAAGTATTGAATCTGGTGATGCCAAACCAATAGTAATCTGTGAAAAACTAGGCCTAGTGCGATTCTCTTTTTTAAATGCCATATCTTTTATTTGATATTAATTTATAATTCAATACTTGTTATAACGACAAAATCCCTTGCATTTACAGTATATATGTAATACAAGGGGAAACTTAAACTATATCGTCATTAATACATAGTATTTCCTATACATCAGGGCGGCGAAGGTAAGGGAAACAAATGTTACTGTAAAAATAAAATTCTATAATCTTTTACACAGCTAAAGAATAAGTTTCGGCCTCTACCCTATTTTATCCTCCGATTGAGGTAATTTTCATAATCTGGAAGGATTATTTCATATTCATCATGCATAAAATTGGACGTAATCATAAAGTCGGCGGTAGCTCTATCGCAAGCCATAGGGATGTTCCAAACAACACAAATCCGTAGTAAAGCCTTAATATCTGTATCATGTGCCTGTGCTTCCATTGGATCCCAAAAGAAAATAACAATGTCCACCTCGCCATTAGTAATCATGCTCCCTATCTGCTGATCACCACCCAAAGGGCCACTTAACAATTTCTTCACAGGTCTATCCAAAGCATTCTCAATCATCTTTCCGGTAGTTCCAGTTGCCAATAACTCATGTTTTGACAACACTTCTTTATTAAAAGTAACCCATTCTACCATGTCTATTTTCTTATGGTCGTGAGCTACTAAAGCTATTCGTTTTCTTTTTCCTAGTGTCCTAACCTGCTTCATGTGTAATGAATTGAATATTGGGTAAAAGTAATTATTATTTGATTGTTTTTGATTAGGAGTACAAATTTATATTTACTAAAATATCGACTATTAAAAATATATTATATTTTATAACTAATTGATTTACAATATAATATACATTATAAAATATATTTTAATTTATATAATAAAATAGGTAAGTCTAATGAAAACAACATATTTATTAATCAAATGAAATATTAAAATAAAATAATTAATATAAATATATTGATTATCAGTTATTTATATTAATTATAATAATGTAAATAATTTTGTGCATTATTAAGTCTAGAAGTAATTTACTTTTGTCGTATTATAATTATATTACAATATGATGTTATTATTATTTCACTAAATATAGTACGCCTATTCATAAGCAAATCTACTTCATTCCTTCTCTTATGTTTGCAATACATTATTCTTTGTATTACAAATTTGATTATGCTGAATAGGACAACATATATTCATAAAAACTTAATTCTTCTTCCTTAGTTGTTTAATATTTACTGAATAGGATTAACTACTTCTTCTAAAGTTGCTGTTAATTAAATTAACAATTAAAAGAACATTATAATGCTTTAATACACCGTAATTCAATTCATATTAATTAAGAATCAACTTTTCCTTTAACATAAAAGTTCTAATAAAACTATCCCATTTTTGATTTTCGTTTTATTTAAATTAACTTTCAAAACAATCATTTTCAAGCTTTTTACATATTAATAAAATAATAAATAAGTTATTTTAATGCATTTTAAGTGTAATTTATCTTTAAAAGAGCTTAATTTGCAGCAATTTTTTAGGTATGCGACAAATCCAGATGGTAGATACTAAAACTCAGTATCTCAATATTAAGTCAGAAGTAGATGCAGCTATTCAAGAAGTTTTAGATAGTGCTGCGTACATAAATGGGAAACCAGTTCAGCAGTTTGCTGAGTCTTTATCAGAATATGTTGGTTGTAAATATACTATCCCTTGTGCCAATGGTACCGATGCGTTACAAATAGCTATGATGGCGCTTGGTCTTCAGCCTGGAGATGAAGTAATTACTCCTTCTTTTACTTATATAGCTACTACAGAAGTTGTTGCTTTATTAAGATTGAAGCCTGTATTTGCGGAAGTGGATCCGAAAACATTTTGTATCGACCCAGCTTCAGTCAGAAAATTAATCACTCCAAAAACAAAAGCAATAGTTCCTGTTCATCTTTATGGCCATGCAGCGCCTATGGAGGAAATAATGACTACAGCTAAAGAGTTTAACTTATTTGTTATTGAAGATAATGCTCAGGCTATAGGGTGTACTTATACCTTTAGTGATGGAACTAAAAAGAAAACAGGATCTATTGGACATATAGGTTGTACCTCTTTTTATCCAAGTAAGAACCTTGGAGCTTACGGAGATGGTGGTGCAATGTTTACCAATGACGAAGCCTTAGCTGAAATACTTCGCATGACTGCTAATCATGGGCAGAACAGAAGATACTATCATGATATTGTAGGTTGCAACTCAAGACTGGATTCTATCCAGGCTGCTATTCTGAATATCAAACTCAAAAAACTAGACTCTTATAATGCAGCTCGACAATCTGTTGCTGATTTTTATAATAAAGCCTTTGCTGGCAACGAACACATAGCAACCCCTTATGTTGCCCCTTTCTGCGATCACGTATATCATCAATATACCATGATAGTTGCGCCAGAAAAGAGAGACGGTCTGGTGGCTTATCTGGCAGAAAAAAAGATTCCTTCCATGATTTATTATCCTGTTCCAGGACATAAACAAAAGGTATTTAAATTTCTTTCGTCTGATATCACTTCTCTGGAAACTACAGACTGGCTAACAGACAGGGTAGTTTCATTACCTATACATACAGAATTTGAAGAAGAACAACTTGAATTTATTGCAAGTGCTGTTCTTAATTATTTCAATCAATAGTATAGAAAACAAACAAACAAACAAACAAACAAACAAAAACAATCATTATGAAAATTGCAGTTGTAGGCACCGGCTATGTTGGACTAGTTTCTGGAACTTGTTTTGCTGAAACAGGTAATCATGTAACATGTGTTGATATTGATCCAAACAAAGTAACCAAACTATCTAATGGTCAGATAACTATATATGAGCCAGGATTAGAAAAGTTATTCCTAAGAAATTTAAGAGAAGGCAGATTAACCTTTACTACCAGTCTGGAAGAAGGTATCAAAGATGCTCAGATTATATTCTTAGCCTTACCTACCCCTCCAGGTGCTGATGGTAGTGCTGATTTAAAATACGTACTGGGTGTTGCTGATCATCTTGGTAAAATAATGACAGACTATAAAGTTATTGTTGATAAAAGTACTGTACCAGTTGGTACAGCTGCTAAAGTAAGAGCTGCAGTTGCTGCTAACTTTAAAGGTGAATTTGATGTAGTAAGTAACCCTGAATTCTTAAGAGAAGGAGTAGCTGTAGACGACTTCATGAAACCTGACAGAGTAGTAATTGGAGTAGATAGCGAAAGAGCAAGAAAACTAATGGGTGAACTTTACGGACCATATGTTCGTCAAGGGAATCCAGTAATATACATGGATGAGAAGAGTGCTGAGTTGACTAAGTATGCAGCTAACTCATTCCTTGCTACCAAAATTTCTTTCATGAACGAAATCGCTCAGCTTTGCGAATTGTTAGGAGCTGATGTAGACATGGTTCGTAGAGGTGTAGGCAGTGATGATAGAATCGGTAAAAGATTCCTCTTCCCAGGTATCGGTTATGGTGGAAGCTGTTTCCCTAAAGATGTTCAGGCATTAATCATGTCTGCAGATGAAGTGAAATACGATTTCAAAATACTGAAAGCGGTAGAAGATGTAAACGAAAAACAAAAGCTACACCTTATCCCTAAAATAAATGCTTTCTTCAACAATGATCTTAAAGGAAAACATTTTGCAATTTGGGGATTAGCCTTTAAGCCAAACACGGATGATATCAGAGAAGCACCAGCTTTATATATGATAGATGCTTTAACTGCTGCAGGTGCTACAGTTACTGCATTTGACCCTGAAGCTGCTACTAATGTGAAGAACCAAATTGGTGATAAGATTTCTTATGCTGATGATCAATATTCTGCTTTACAGAATGCTGATGCATTAATTATAGCTACTGAGTGGAGCGAATTCCGTACACCAGAGTTTGATAAGATCACTGCTTCATTGAAGAACAAAGCAATATTTGATGGAAGAAACTTGTATGATTTGTCTACCTTAAAACAATTAGGTTACCATTATGAGAGTATTGGTAGAGAAGGTGTTACGATCTAGTATATTTATTTATACAGTTCTAAACTAATTCATATTACTTTGTCGGCATTATACATAAAATCAATTAACTAGATTAATAATCATTATGGCTAAAAAAAGAGTACTGATCACCGGAGCTGCTGGTTTCTTAGGTTCTCACCTTTGCGATCGGTTTATTAAGGAAGGCTATTCTGTAATAGGAATGGACAACCTGATTACGGGTGATTTAAGAAACATTGAACACCTTTTTCCATTAGAAGACTTTCAGTTTTATCATCACGATGTGAGTGAGTACATTCATATCCCTGGTAAACTGGATTATATCTTACACTTTGCTTCTCCTGCAAGTCCTATTGACTACCTTAAGATTCCTATTCAGACACTGAAAGTAGGTTCTCTAGGTACACACAATTGTCTTGGTCTGGCTAAAGCACATGGTGCAAGAATGCTGATTGCTTCTACCAGTGAAATTTATGGAGATCCTTTGGTACACCCTCAAACGGAAGAATACTGGGGTAATGTAAACCCTATCGGACCAAGAGGTGTATACGACGAAGCAAAACGTTTTCAGGAAGCTATTACCATGGCATATCATACTTTCCATGGTTTAGAAACCAGAATAATAAGAATATTTAATACTTACGGACCTCGTATGCGACTAAATGATGGTAGAGCACTACCTGCATTCATCGGTCAGGCTTTACGTGGCGAAGATCTTACCGTATTTGGTGATGGTAGCCAGACAAGAAGTTTCTGCTATGTAGACGATCTTGTAGAAGGTATTTATCGCCTATTGTTGAGTGATTATGCTTATCCAGTAAATATTGGTAACCCAGTAGAAATCTCCTTAAAAGATTTTGCAGAGGAAGTATTAAAACTCACAGGTAGTTCGGTGAAGATTGTTTACAAGGATTTACCTAAGGATGATCCTAAGCAAAGACAACCGGATATTACAAAGGCTAAAGAGATTCTAGGCTGGTCTCCTAAAGTAAACAGAGCCGAAGGGTTGAAGATTACCTACGATTATTTCAAGTCCTTACCGAAAGAGGAATGGATGAAACAACCGAAAGAATTCGTTAAGAAATAATACATTAAACCGCAGAACATCATACCTCTGCGGTTTTTTTTAATCAAAAATTTATGAGCAAACCGACAATTGCAGTTACCGGAAAAAATGGTCAGTTAGGATTCGAGATCAGTCAACTGGAGAATCAGTTTCCTCAGTTTCAATTCATCTTCACCGGGCGTCAGGAACTGGACCTTGATAATCCTGAAACGGTCGACGACTTTTTTCAGCAAAATAAACCAAGCTACTTTATCAATTGTGCTGCTTATACAGCAGTTGATAAGGCTGAAACAGACATAGAAACTGCTATGGCGGTAAATGCTACTTCGGTAGGTTTAATAGCCAAGCATTGCAGGGAGCATAATTGTCCGTTGATTACTATTTCTACAGATTATGTTTTTGATGGTCAGGGCAAGGTCCCCTACCCTATAGATTATACTACCAATCCTATCAATCATTATGGATATACCAAACTATTGGGCGAGGAACTTGCTTTGCAGCATAATCCCAACACTATAGTTATTCGTACTTCCTGGGTTTATAGCACGCATGGCAACAACTTTGTAAAAACGATGATTCGTCTGATGAACGAAAAGCCTACTTTAAGTATCGTAGGCGATCAGGTGGGTAGCCCTACCAATGCCAAGAATCTTGCATTGGCTATTCTTACCATCATCCAAAAGATAGATAGCAAAGAAGTAACGCCAGAATACGGTATTTATCATTATTCGGATAAGGGAGTCATCTCCTGGTTTCAGTTTGCAAAGGAAATTAAAGCATATAAAAAACTGCATTGCAAACTAACATCTACTACAACTGCTAACTATCCTACTCCGGCAAAACGTCCTGCTTATTCTGTATTAGACAGTAGTAGAATAAAGGCTGTTTATGGCATAGATTCTACCGACTGGAAAGAAAGTTTATATAGTTGTCTGGATAATTTATAATTTTCCGGATTAATTACACTTCTTAAAATATTTTTTTATGGACTTAAAGTATCCGATAGATCAATACAAACCGCAACCTTATTCTGACGAATTAAGATTGCAATGGTTGAATGACATTCATTTTTTGCCGCAGGATTTAGAAAGAGCAATAGAGAACCTGGACGAAGTACAATTAAACACACCTTACCGTCCTGATGGATGGACTGTAAAGCAAGTGGTGCATCATCTTTGTGATAGCCATATGAACGCTTATATCCGCTTTAAACTAGCTGTGCTGGAAGATAATCCAGTAATAAAACCATACAACGAAAACGACTGGGCACATACTACCGATGTAGATAGAGTTCCCGTAAATGTATGCAATACTTTGTTGCATGCATTACACCGCAAATGGTATAGTTTCCTGAAAGAGTTAACGCCGGAACAATTGCAAAGAACATTGCATCATCCCGAGCATCAGAAGGATATGACGGTATGGTTCCTATTGGGTATGTACGCTTGGCATGGCAAGCACCATGTAGCCCATATTCAAAGATTAATAGAAAGAGAAAACTGGAAATAGTAAACTAATTAGCTAAATTGATATTGTTCTGATTAGCTAATTGAATACGAATGCTATTCCTGTTGTTTTGGATTAATAATAAATAATCTCAGATGAGTAATAACAACCGTTCTGATGCCTCTATGATCTGGCAAACGAACGAATCGAAATATTTGTTTAAAGATACCTGGATGACGGTAAGGGCAGATACCTGCACTAAACCCGATGGTAAAATAATCACGCCTTATTATGTATACGAGTTCCCCGACTGGGTAACCGCTTTTGCGATTACTAAAGATGGAAAAGTAATAATGGAAAAGCAATACAGGCATGCATTAGGACAAGTACACTATGAAGTTCCTGGTGGCTGTGTAGATAAAGAAGATAGTAGTTTTGAAGATGCAGTAAGTAGAGAATTGCTGGAAGAGACCGGTTACCAATTCGATCATTTTGAGTTTCTGGGAAACATCTCGGCCAACCCATCTACCAATGCAAATATGATGCACCTTTTTCTGGCTACCGGAGGCGAATATGTTCAGAAACCTAGTCTGGATGAAGGGGAAGATATTGAAGTGCAGTTGTTTACTATAGACGAAGTAAAAGACCTTTTAAGAAATAACCAGATTATTCAGAGTATGCATGTTACCTGTATATTTTATGCACTGGAACGACTGGGATTATTGAAGTATTAATTTGCAATTATATGTCATCG
>CANFLJ010000051.1 GCA_947447815.1 Chitinophagaceae bacterium
CGGCTATAGAGCATATACTAAAAAGGTGCTGGAAACATTGCCTTGGAAAGAAGATTCCAATGACTTTGTATTTGACAATCAGTTTCTTTCCCAAGCCATTTATGCTAACTTCAGAATTGGCGAAATTACCTGTCCTACCAAGTATTTCAAAGAAGCCTCTTCTATCAATTTTACCCGAAGTGTAAAGTATGGTCTTGGTTGTTTATCTACAGCAGCCCTTTTCCGTTTGAATAGATGGGGTATTGTAAAGTCCAGCTTATTCTCTAATAAGTAACTTTGTGGGAGTCTGCTGAATTTCTCAGGCTTTAATCGTGAATCGTGAGTTGTGAGTCGTGAGTATCGAGAGTAGTGAATCGTGAGTTGTGAATGGTGAGTCGTGATTAATACAAATTATTATTGTACTTTGTACATTAATCTTCTTCAATTTAAAAATAAAGACAAAATATTGACCATAATAAAAAGAGCCCCGAAGTTTCGGGGCTCTTTTTATTATGGTTTAATCGGACTGATAAACTTATTTAGGTTTAGCAGTTGATGGTTTTGTAGTTTTAGCAGGAGCTGGTTTGCTCATTACTTTTTTAATCATTTCCTTTTGATCTGTTGCAAATTTATTTTCCTCACCTGGGTTTGGATAAAGTGCAATCATCTTATCCAGTACTTCTATTGCTTTAGGATAGTCTTTGGTTTTATCACCATAGAATAACAACATATAGTAGTAGTTAGAGAATAAAGGCTTTTTGTTCTTCAACGTATCCTTTTCCAGCAAACTGTCCATTAGATTAAGATAAGGAATAGCCAACCCTTTAGAACTATCCGCATCCAAGCCTATTGCTGCTTTTCTAAGGAAAGTAAAAGGCTGTGGCTTATCGGAATATGCCATTAAATAGTTTTTAGCAATTTCAATGGTATTGGTATAGTCTTTTGCATTGATACCTGCAGATGATATTTTATAATAATCTACTTCACCCAATGTACCTTTAATAGCAGCAAGCTTTTGTAACCATTTAAATTGTTCTACATAATTCTTAGACTTAGCAAAGTTTTCAGCCACAAGGTTGATGTAGCCTAGTTTATTTGCTTTTACGGTATCTATATTAATAGCATTTTCTAACAAAGCAGCAAGTTGAGTTTCAGAACCAGGGATTCTGTTGTACACTTTAGCAGCAAGTTCGTAATCAGATGATTGTATTTTAGATTGAGGTGCAGTAGCAAAGAACTTTTCGGCACATGCTTTTGCTTTTACAGAATCGTTCAATCTATCATAGTTGTATGCATATAGTATATTTACACGTGGCACAATTGATGCTCCTACTTTTGATTCTATTTCTTGAGCTTTAGCTAAAGACTCATTATACTTTCCTGCACGGAACAGATAGTCAGCAAGATAAAAGTCGTTGTTAGGATCTACATCTGCTACAGCGATATATTTATCCAGATAAGACTTCGCTTTGCTTACATCTCTATCAGAATAGTAATTGAATAAAGTAAGATACACAGGAGGAAAATTTGCATCGATACCTATTGCATCATTAAAAAATTTCTCGAACTGATCTTTATTGTTTTGACTCAGGTAAATTCTTCCTATTCTGTAGGTAGCCAAGGGATCTTTAGGATTTCTTTGTGCACCATCCATGAATGCTTTTACAGCGTCTCCACCATATTCACCACCTGCTTTAATATAGCAAAGACCTTGATTTACCATGATATCAGCGTTGGTTAAATCCAATGTTTCAGCTAATTTAAGTTTTTCTATTGCATAAAAAGGATCATTTGCCTTGGTTGTTAAAGTAGTAAACACATGACCTACAGCATTCAGAATTGCCGCACTAGGTTTGCCTTTATTCTTTCCTTTTGTTTCAATAGAAGCAGTTATAGCAGCTTCAAATCTTTGTTTAGCAGCATTGATATCGCCACCTTGCAATAAATCAGTCTGACCAATACCGATCCATATATAAGGATCATTCACTCCTTCCTGTAAGGCTTTTTTGTACAAACTTTCTGCCGACTTCACATCATCATTCTCGATAAATGCCTGTCCATACCAGTAAATGGATTTAGGATCTTTAGGACTAGCGAGATAAAGCTTTTCGAATAATTGTTTTGCCGAGATGTTTTTCTCGTAATTCAACAATTTAATTCCATCAGCAATCGTCTGTGCTTTTATGCCCTGAAGGGTGCAGATACTGATAGCAATAATTAAGATTTTCTTTTTCATCTTACTTTATATTAACGGTTATTTACTCTTTGTCTTTTATATTAGTTGTTCTTTTTAGCAGATTCATCTTTGCCGGTGCAAGGCAGGATCTTCTAAAAATTAACTGTCCCCTTTCAAGCCCCATAAAATTGATAAATCCTGTGCCTAACCCTGTATAATTTTCTTTTAGAATATAATACAAAGGTCGTGCCAAAGGGTACTGCATGTATGTAATAGTAGCTTGCGAAGGCTTGGCAAACATATCTTTTTCTTCACAAGTCTTACACTCTACCAATGCCAACTTCACCTGCTTTAACAATTCTTGTTGTTTTGGCTCATATTCATTCCCTATCCAGCTTAGTCCAACAAACCCGATAGCATGCTTATTTTTAGCTACAAAATCTATTACGACCTCACTCCCACCTGCAGATACAACATTCTTACCAAATGGTAGTTTATTCATTACAGAATCGCTCAGAAAACGAACTGTACTGGTAGCATTTTTGCCATCCATTACTGCGGTAATGTCCTCTTTACCTGTTAAAATATCTTTCAATTTAGATAAAGAATAAACAGAATCCGTGTTCTCTTTGTTCAGAATAAGCGCCACTGCATCATACGCCAAAACTTCGAAATAAGGGTAATAAGTAAGTACTGATTTATAATAATCAGCTTCCGACTTGTACAATCCTCTGGCCACAATAATCAATCGGGTACTATCTTTATTCAAATCCCTAAAGCAATCTGCCTCCGATTTGTATTCTACCTTAATATCAGACTGAGGAAAGGTAGCATGATACATTTTTAGCTGTTCATCAATGACAGGTTTGAAGGTTTCATCTACGCTTATATGAATCGTTCCATTCTTGGGAGAATCATTCGGCGGAGTCTTATCTACCTTATCAGTACACCCTACATGAAAGAACAATATTGAAGAAAGAATCAAAAAAGCGCTATAAAATCTCCTTATTGTATTACTCATTAGTACGTATTCTTTATGCCTCTATACAATCTAAATCCTCCATACAACAAACAAATGAATCCGAAAAAGTATCTGAATATTTTATCCATGCCCATTATCTGTTCCAGATTCAATTTGTCTGCAGCAAACATAATAATGGACATTCCCAACAATATGATAGCCATGGTGATACTACGTACCCGCTGGATACTATTGAAAGATTTGAACTGTCGGTTTCTATACTCGTTTTCCATCGTGAAGGCTACAAAAATAATGAGATTGATGTATTTTACCCACCCGGAACAAAAGTTATTGGTAAAGAATAATAAACAGACACGTTTTTACCATTCTGAATGCCTGGTTTCCAACGTGGCATTTTACGAATTACCTTCATTATATCCTGTTCTAAATCTTCTCTGGAATGCTGCGCAATGGTTACGTTTTCTATTTCTCCTAGTTTGTTCACCACAAATTCAGCAATTACTACCAGTTTATCAGCCCCATCCAGATCATCCGGATTTTGGATATTCCTTAAAAGGTATTTTACCAATGCTTCTCTACCGCCAGGGAACTCCGGCATTTGTTCTACTTTATTTAATATTACATCTGGATTATTATCTCCCTGTTTTCCAAATGTTCCACCACCAATTGTGCCTTTATCTTTTCCTGGGCCAATACCGGTAAGGCCAGCATCAGTTACCCCTGCAATAGTTGCTTTTCCAATTACCGATTTATCAATATCAGTTATAGTTGGCATATTAGTTACTGAAAGGGTATCTTTTACAATTAAAGGAATTACACTCTGTATTTGTTGTACATTTTTAGGTCCTCCTGTAGAGGCTTTAACCATTGGTTTCACCTTTTTCTCAGCCGGCGTTACTGGATCACTTATTGCAGGATCTATTAATACTATTGGTCCTGGTATATAATCTGGTACAACTTTATGTTGCTTACCAAACAATGTAAACCAGATACTAAATATCAAGGCCAAACTTAGTGTTCCTGCTATTGCACGATAAAGTCTGTTGGCATAGAATTTCCTTAAGGTATAAGCACCGTATGCTTTGTTTCTGTTTTCGAATACGATGTCTAAAAGATTACTCTGCATTATTGCTTCTGCTTTCATGTTTTACTTTTTGTCGGCACTATTTCAACATACTTTTAGCAGTAAGACCGTAGATGTCTTTTTGCATAATATCCTGAAACTTAACCGGATTAAATAAATAATAATTAATAACAGAGCTCTGTAATAGTAGAGATACTTGAGTGTAATTATTCCATAAATATGGAACGATTATTTTACAGAAAAGAAGTGGATTAAATGGAGATATTAATATCAGTACGAATTATAACAGTGCTTTTTTGCGGGCTCTTTTTCGTTCTATTGCCTGATATGTAACAACAGAAAGTACAGTACATAAGATTGCAGCAATGATACCACCAGCAACATCTCTGGGAAAATGTTGTGCAAGGTATACTCTGGAATAACCCACCATCAATGCAGGAATAATACCCAGGTATACTACCCATTTATTATTAAAAATAATACAGGCAAATAAATAAAAGGTAAAGGCAGTAGTAGTATGTCCGGAAGGGAAACTGGATATCAAATGTATGTCTACTCCTTCTACTGTATGTACCAATGTCTTATCCGAAATAACCTTCATAGGTCTTGGCTCATCGGGAAGGAAAATATATTTAAATGACTGTGTAAGAATAGTCGTATAAACAAATCCTGACACCAGAAAAAGGATCTCTTTATATTTTTTATAAAATACAAAGAGAAGCAAGCAGATTACCCAACAAATTCCATCTCCTAAATAGGTATACCAGGCAAAGAACTGGTCGGCAAACTTACCAAGATCTCCATTTACAAAAAGGAAACATGCTACATTACCGAAGTAGTAAGTACAGACGAATAACATTACCGCCACTATAGCTGATAATAAAATTCCCTTTTTAAAATTGTTGATCCAGAAGTTCATTTAATAAATTGATTTAATAGTCTGGATGTATCCCTGTATAATTTTCGGGGGTAATAGATTTAAGTTCTTTTTTCAATGCGGCAGTTACTTTAAGGGTATTAATAAAAGTATGTATCGATTCTTTATTAATAGCCGTCTTTCCTCTGGTGAGTTCCTTTAATGCCTCGTAAGGATTAGGATAGTTTTCTCTTCTAAGTACCGTTTGAATAGCTTCTGCAACTACCGCCCAGTTTGCTTGTAAATCACTTTGTATTTTCTGTTCATTCAGTAAAAGCTTACCCATACCCTTTACAATAGAATTGAAGGAAATAATAGTATGAGCAGCCGGAACACCAATATTTCTGAGTACAGTAGAATCTGTTAGATCTCTTTGTAAACGACTGATAGGCAATTTGGCAGAAAGATGTTCCAGAAATGCATTTGCAATACCCAGATTTCCTTCTGCATTTTCGAAATCAATAGGATTTACTTTATGTGGCATTGCACTGCTACCCACCTCTCCTACTTTTGTTTTTTGCTTAAAATAATCCATACTAATGTACATCCACAAGTCTCTGCTAAAGTCAATCAGGATGGTATTAATCCTTTTCATGGCATCAAACATGGCCGCCATATTATCGTAATGCTCTATCTGGGTAGTAAACTGCATTCTCTGTAAGCCCAGTTTATTTTCTACAAAATCGTTGGCTAAAGCTATCCATTTCTTCTCAGGATAGGCTACATGATGAGCATTGAAGTTGCCTGTAGCGCCTCCAAACTTAGCTGAATATGGTATTGTAGACAATTGATGTATTTGTTGCTCCAGTCTTTCTACATACACCATCCACTCTTTTCCAAGCTTTGTAGGAGAAGCTGGTTGTCCGTGTGTGCGGGCAAGAATAGTTACATTTTTAAACTGTTTTGCCTGATGTTTTATTTGTTGTTGAATATTAATCAGGGCAGGCAAATAGGTTTCTTCCATAAAGTGTTTTATGGATAATGGTATCGCTGTATTATTAATATCCTGTGAAGTCAATCCAAAATGAATCCATTCTGTTACCCCATCGGCTTTAGCAGTACGAAGAATATCTTTCAGAAAATATTCCACTGCTTTTACGTCGTGATTAGTGGTTTTCTCAATAGTTTTTATCGCTTCGGCATCCTGAATAGTAAATTCAGCTACCCTGTTTCGCAACAACTCTGCTGTAGCCTTATTCAATTTAAAGAACTTCTTTTCCGACAGAAAAATAAAATATTCTACTTCTACCAATACTCTATAACGAATGAGCGCGAACTCGGAGAAATAGGCTGATATTGAAGCTGTTTGTGAACGGTAACGACCGTCGACAGGTGAAATTGCAGTGAGTTGATTTAGTTCCATTGTTGCTGTTTGTTTGTCCTTTACTGATAAATGTCAACCAATATTAAACGCCGATGTCGTTTATTTGCGCAAAAATAACGTAATTGAATAAGAAGATTAGAATTGGTGCGGTAAGTTATTTAAATACTAAACCGTTATTGCTTGGATTTGACAAAAATGAATGGAATATTATAGAAGAATATCCTTCAATTCTGGCACAAAAACTATTGAATGATGAAATAGATATTGGCCTGGTACCCGTAGCCGTTATTCCATTATTAAAAGAATATTATATTATATCTGACTTTTGTATTGGTGCCGAGGGACTGGTAGACTCGGTGGGCATCTTTAGCGAAGTGCCTATGGATCAGATAGAAACTGTTGTACTGGATTACCAAAGCAAAACTTCTGTAAACCTGGCCAAAGTATTGCTGAAATATTACTGGAAAAAGGAAGTAGTATTTGAAGATGCCAGGGAAGATTTTATTGACCATATTAAAGGAACAAAAGCGGCAGTATTAATTGGCGACCGTGCTTTGAAGCAATTATCCAACACGCCTTACTACTATGATCTGGCTAAAGCCTGGAACGATTTTACCGGATTGCCCTTCGTATTTGCTGCATGGATTGCCAATAAACCTATTGATGCAGATTTCATTGCTGCCTTTAATACAGCAACCGGATTTGGTATTGATAATATTGAAACGGTATTACAACAGAATACTTTTGAACATTACGACTTAAAGAAATATTATACCCAAAGGATAAGTTACCCACTTACAGATGATAAAAGAAAAGGACTAAAATTGTTTTTATCTCTTTTGAAGATGATTAGTTAGTAGCTTTTGCAAGCTCTCTTCTGGATAATAAATAAGCAGCACCAAAAAATAAGGTACCAAATACAGCAGTGCTGGCAATGCTCTTCCATAAGAAAGGAAGACCATCTACATAACACGCTACTAAGCCGCTGAATGTGATAGAATGGTGCCATCCACCATTGGTAGCCCATACAAAGAAGT
Source organism: Chitinophagaceae bacterium (assembly GCA_947447815.1). Lineage (GTDB taxonomy): Bacteria > Bacteroidota > Bacteroidia > Chitinophagales > Chitinophagaceae > CANFLJ01. The sequence continues at coordinate 7,499 of CANFLJ010000051.1, forward strand.
TGGATACCAGAAAGAAGACTATTGGTGCAGCAATATTTGCGGTTAGAATATTAACGAATTTAAATTGTTTAGCAGAGAAACCAACTATAGCCAATCCAGCAATCATAGCATAGTTAACTAATTGATCTACCCCGTAGAATCCTTCTATTGCGCTCAGGTGTAAAGTATATAATACCTGAAACAGAATATCAGATACCAGCATAGATAACAATGGCAATATAAATGCCATTTTCTTATTGCCTTGATTAGCAAATAAAGCACCACTAAATACCGCAACAGCAATTTGAGGAGCAAAGCCCAAAACAACTCTGAATATAGCAGTTACAGCAATTAACAACAGTATAGTGATGATAGTATTCTTACGCATGTTCGATTATAGTTAGAGTACAAAAATAGGGTGATTTGACATTGAGAATGCATTTGGCAAATCTATCTTTATCAACGTATGTTGATATTTTAACATCCCTAATTTTAAACAATTTGAAATAGTGACCTTTATTAAGACTTGTAAATTATAAAATTCCTATTGACTTAGAGACTACATCCGGCAGAAAAGGAGCAGCATTTCCATGGTTGCGAATAATATCTCTTACAATGGTAGATGCCACCGAGGTATATTTAGGTTCACCGGTAAGAAATACCGTTTCTATGTTCTTATCCAGCGTTCTGTTGGCATCGGCAATTGTTTTTTCGTATTCAAAGTCGCTTACGTAGCGTATCCCTCTGAGTATAAAGTGTGCTTTTATCAGTTTGCAATATTCTACAGTAAGTCCATCGTATGCTACGGCAAATACTTTGGGTTCATCTTTATAAATCTCTTCTATCCAGGCAATCCGCTGTTCTAAAGAGTACATTGGCGCTTTGGTAGCGTTGATACCAATACCAATATATATTTTATCAAACAATGGCAAAGCCCTATTTACGATATCGGTATGTCCCAAAGTAATAGGATCGAATGTTCCTGGAAAAAGGCAAATTCTTTCAGCCATGTGTTGATTTTGTATGGTCAATTAATCTCTGTTAGATAAAAGGTATAAAACAGCCATCCTTACGGCAAGTCCGTTTTCTACCTGATGCAAAATAATGGAAGAATTTCCATCCGCCACATCACTATCCAGTTCCACACCCCTGTTTATAGGTCCGGGATGCATAATTGTGATTTCTTTTCCCAGACTTTCCAGTAGTCTTTTATTAATTCCGTATGCCAGACTGTACTCTCTTAAAGAAGAAAACAAAGGTTGATTCTGTCTTTCCAGTTGTATGCGCAATACGTTAGCTACATCGCACCATTGCAAAGCTTTCTTCACGTCGTACTCCACGGTTACGTTCATTGCCTCGGCTATATATTTAGGAATTAAGGTAGGCGGGCCAGCCACCATCACCTTCGCTCCCATTTTATTCAACAGATAAATATTGCTAAGCGCTACCCTGCTATGCATAATATCGCCAATGATAGCTACTTTCAATCCTTGCAGACTACCAAACTTCTCCGTCATAGAAAAGGCATCCAGTAAGGCTTGTGTAGGATGTTCGTTGATACCATC
>CANFLJ010000052.1 GCA_947447815.1 Chitinophagaceae bacterium
AAACCTGTAATTGTAGCTACCCAGATGATGGAGAGTATGATAGACAGAGTAAAACCTAACCGTAGCGAAATTACTGACGTTGCTAATGCTGTATTGGAAGGAGCAGATGCGGTAATGCTAAGTGGCGAAACTGCTGCAGGAAATCATCCTGCATTGGTGGTGCAAACCATGTGTAAAATAATTGAACAAGTAGAAAATACTGAATACCGTTACAACAGAGAAGAAGACTTGAAACCACAAACGCACTCACCTTCATTCCTGAGTGATGCAGTATGTTATAATGCCTGTAAGATGGCACAGGATACCGTTGCTAATGCATTGGTTGGAACTACACAAAGTGGTTACACTGCGTTTATTTTAAGTAGTTATCGTCCTAAGTCTCCATTGTTTATTTTTACTAAAGAAAAACAACTTGTTACACAATTGAGTTTAAGCTGGGGTGTAAAAGCCTTTTACTTTAATGACGAGAGCAGTCTGGATGATATTATTGCATCTCAGATCAGCTTCTTAAAAGACAAAGGATATATAGAAACTGGTGATGTAGTGGTTAGTACAGGAAGTACGCCTGTACATTTACATTTACCAACCAACGTATTGAAAGTAACAAAGGCTGAATAAGAAATTATAAGGAATAAAAATAGTCTTAAAAGGGTTACTGATTTATTTCGGTAACCTTTTTTAATGTAGGTCTTGTATATCTTGTAACTTCACACAAATAATCAGATGAAACATTTACAGGAAGCACATCGGTATCTGAAAAATGCCAAGGAAATATTAAGAGAAAAGGCACATAAAGAAGATGGGTTTTATCAGGATGAAAAGTATGTAAAAATGGCTGGCAATACTGCGTACTCTGGATTATTAATGGCTTTAGATGGCTTATTTGGAGTAAAGAAAAAAGGTAGGAAAAGTGTAGAGTGGTATAAAGAAGAACTTTCTAAAATGGATAAAAAAATATTAACCCGTTTTAATATCGCCTATGAAGCACTTCATCTTGTAATGGGATACGATGGCAGTCCAAGCGAAGTATTTGCTAATGAAGGATTGATGCAGGCGGAGAAAATAATTCAATGGGTAGAAGCCAAACAAGAAATATTTGAATAATAAGAGATAACTTTTTCTATAATTGATAAATCCGAATAAGTTTAAAAGCTTGTTCGGATTTATTGTTTTAAAAGATAAGTTAACCTTAACTACTCTCTTCCTATTTTAACAATGTGAAATCAGCTGCATTGCCTATTTTCATTTTCTAAATTAAAACTATGTCGGCAGCTAAAATTCTTTGGGTAGATGATGAGATAGAAAGTCTGCATTCCTTACAGATTTTTTTGAAACAAAAGGGATATGATCTTACTACTTTTACAAATGGGTATGATGCAGTAGAATACGTAAAAGACAATATAGTAGATATCGTATTGCTGGATGAATCGATGCCTGGTTTGTCGGGACTGGAAACGCTGGAAAAGATAAAGAATATCAACCGCTCCTTGCCGGTAGTATTAATTACCAAGAATGAAACAGAAACCCTGATGGATGAAGCAATAGGGAGTCAGATAAGTGATTATTTATTGAAGCCCGTAAATCCGAATCAGGTGCTATTAAGCATCAAGAAAATACTGGATAATAAAAGACTTGTTGCCGAAAAAACAACTACTTCTTACCAGCAGCAATTTAGCCAGTTGTTTATGGCATTGAATAATAATCCAACCCATAGTGAGTGGATGGATATTTATAAGAAACTGATATACTGGGAGCTGGAAATGGAGAAAAGTAATAGCCCTGAAATGCAGGAAATTCTCTCTTCCCAGAAGAGTGAAGCCAACTCTGAGTTTTTTAAATTCGTTAGTAAGAATTATACTAAATGGGTGAACCCAAAATCTACCGATGCTCCTATTATGAGTCATAATCTGATGCAGCTTAAAGTATTGCCACATATAGAAAAAGGAGTGTCTACTTTCTTTATACTGATAGACAATCTTAGGTATGATCAGTGGAAAGCAATAGAACCTATTTTCAGTGAACTCTTCAGGGTTACAGAAGAGGAAACATTTTATTCTATTCTGCCTACGGCCACACAGTATGCCCGTAATGCCATTTTTGCTGGAATGTTACCATTAGAAATAGAAAAGAAATTTCCGGGAAAATGGAAGAATGATGAGGAGGAGGGCGGTAAAAATTTATATGAAGAAGACTTTCTTCGTGATCAGGTAAAAAGACTTAGAAGAGAGGATACCAAAGTAAGCTACCATAAAATTGTGAACTATAATGATGGTCAGCATCTGGTGAATAATATTCATAACTTATTGCAGAATGATTTGAATGTGATAGTGTACAATTTTGTAGATATGCTTAGTCATGCCAGAACGGAAATGGAAGTATTAAAAGAACTTGCAAATGATGAAGCAAGTTACAGAAGTGTTACCAGAAGCTGGTTTGAACATAGTGCACTGAATCAGGCACTGAAAAAGATTGCTGATAAGAAAATCAGAATTGTATTGGCCACAGATCATGGTACCATGAGGGTGAAAACAGCTTGTAAGGTAGTTGGGGATAGACAAACCACCAGTAACCTTCGCTATAAACATGGTCGAAATCTTGATTACGACAATAGGGACGTACTAGCATTTAAAGATCCAAAAGAAGCAGGACTTCCTTCGCCTGCGCTAAATTCATCTTTCATATTTGCCAAAGAGGATAGATTTCTTTGTTATCCAAATAACTATAATCACTTTGTAAATTATTACAAGAATACTTTTCAGCATGGCGGTATCAGTATGGAGGAAGTAATAGTGCCAGTGATAAAAATGGAGCCGAGAAATTAGTAATAATACATAAGTTGCTGGTTTCAAGTTACTAATATCCAGTAACCAGCAACCTGTAACCAGTTTGTGGATAATGAGTATATTTTAAAACACGGGGTTTTAATACCTTTGAGTTGTTTTTTACACAGTGCATTATGAAAATTAATCAGACTTCATTAAAAAAGTTAGAAGATATATTGGGTCAGGCAAACTATGTAGTTCGCTACGAAAGAGGAACCTTTCAGAGCGGATGGTGTTTGCTGGAAGAAAAGAGAGTAGTAGTACTGAATAAATTTATTCAACTGGAAGGCAGAATAAATACACTGATGGAAATTATTCCTCAACTGGAAATAAACTACGACTTGCTGACCCACGAAAGTCAGAAGTTGTATGATGAAGTAATCAACGAAAACAATAAATCAATCCTGACTAAATAGCCTTTATTATTTTGAACAATTCTACAGTAAAAATTACTTTTCTAGGCACAGGCACCAGTAGTGGTGTACCTATGATAGGCTGTAATTGTGCTGTTTGTACTTCTGCCGATGTAAAAGATAATCGTTTAAGAAGTAGTATACTGGTTAACACACCCGATTTTACATTTGTAATTGATAGTGGTCCCGACTTCAGGTATCAGATGCTAAGAACCAAGACCAACACTTTGAATGCTATTTTATTTACCCATCCGCATAAAGATCATATAGCCGGACTTGATGATATAAGAGCGTACAATTATCTGATGAAGATGCCTATGAATGTCTATGCAAATGCTATGACTAATGAGGCTTTGAAGAAAGATTTTTATTATGCCTTTGCGGAACATAAATATCCTGGAGTGCCCGACATCATTCTGAATACAATTGATGAAACTCCTTTTACAATAGGCAATATACACATTCAACCAATATTAGTTTGGCATCATAAAATGCCGGTGTATGGATACCGTTTCAACGACTTTACTTATATCACGGATGCCAACAGAATAGATGATGATCAAAAAGAAAAAATAAAGGGATCGAAGGTATTGGTATTAAATGCACTGAGAAGAGAAAAACACATTTCTCATTTTACCTTATCCGAAGCAATAGCACTGGCAGAAGAGTTGGAAATTCCGGAGGTTTACTTTACGCATATCAGTCATCAGCTGGGTATACACGAAGAAGTAGAGGCGGAACTACCTGCTCATATCCATCTTGCTTACGATGGTTTGGTAATTAATATATAGACTACGGATTAATAGGGCTACATTACCGACATATCCTGTTGGTATGAATCGAAATAATTTATTCAGGCAGTACTTTAATTTCTCTAAGAATGAGTTCAGAGGAATAGTGGTGATGCTACTATTGATACTGGTGTTATACATAGCACCAAACTTGTATCATAGCAAAGGTGTAGTTATAAAAAGAGACCCTGCAATAGAACAACAAATAGCGGCATTGTTTGATAATGAAGATTATAATAAAGATAAACTGGAAGAAATTATATCTCCCGACTCCTTAAAGATGTTTGTGTTTGACCCCAATAAAATAGATTCTATTGGCTGGAAAAAACTAGGGCTTAGCAGCAAGACAACTCATACTATTTTGAACTACCGAAACAAAGGAGGCTGGTTTAAAGATACGGGGGATATCAGAAAGATGTGGTCGCTAAAAAAGGCTGATGCCGACAGAATAATTCCCTATATCAGCATTGAAGAAAGAGAGCACAAAGATTATCCTAAACCAGAATGGCTGAAGAAGAAAGAAGAGATTCCGGCACTTGCATCTATAGACATTAATAAGGCAGAAGCGGAGGACATGCGCAATGTACCTGGGTTGGAGTATCCATTACCTTATAAGATAGTTTATTACAGGGAGAAGCTAGGAGGATTCCTACAAATAGAGCAGGTAAAAGAAACAGCTGGAATGAATGACACCATTTATCAGGCTATTAGAAAGTACCTAAAGATTGTGCCTGTTTTGGTTAAGAAGATCAATATCAACACAGCCACTGATGACGATTTGTCGCAACATCCTTATATAGTCAGAAATATTGCCAAAGCCATCTTTATATACCGTCAGCAACACGGCAACTATAAACAAGTGGAAGATATAAAGAAGATTGTTTTTCTGAAAGAAGAAGTATACAAAAAGATTGCACCTTATTTATCTATTACAGACTAAATTAAAAATACAAAAACTAAATACTAAAATTAGAAAAACTAAAGATTACCAATATAAGCTTGTAATCAAGGAATATTGTATTTCTCCTGACTCCTGAATTCTATCTCCTTTCTCCTTTATTTTCCTTCATAAATTGCTCCGGAAGTAGGCGTTTCGTTCAGTTGTATTTTGCAAAGCTGTGGTACTTGAGGTTTTATCATATCCCAAAGCCACACAGCCAGTTTTTCGCAGGTAGGATTCTCCAATCCTGGCACATCGTTTATCAGTTTATGATCAACAATGTCAATAATCGGCTTGATAATCTTCTTCACCACTGCAAAGTCGCTAACCCAACCAAGTTGTTCATCCAGGCTATCTTCCAGATACACTGTTAAGTGGTACGTATGACCATGAATGTTCTTGCACTTATGACCTTCTGGTACATTAGGCAGAAAATGTGCTGAATCGAAAGTAAACTGTTTAAATATTACCATGAGGCTGCGAAAATAAAGATTGATAGACGGATGGGCAAATTGTATTTTATCAATAGCCTAATTATATTAGAATTTAATATCAATATTTAAAGGCTCAGTAGGTATCTTTTTCGCTGTTATTGATAGATGATTTGAGTCGTCTATTTGATAATAAAACCCTAGTTCATTTTCCTTTGGATTATTATTCAACTTGTTATTTTTAATTGCAATTTCATTCCCATTAATAGAAACAGAGGAGGGTTTCTGATGAACATTTACTTCAAACTTAAATGGTAATGTAGTTAGATCTTTACCCATAAATTCAGGTCGATCAATACTCATATATATTTTTAAATGGTCTTGATACAGTCCACCAGATTTTAAATTTACTAATGCAAACTGATTTTTTGCTAATGCACTTTTCGTCTTTCCGTCATCAAAATAAAATTCTGTCTTTGTTATTGAAGTTGAAAATGTGTAGTTAACATTGAATTGATTATTACAAGTAGTTACAATAAATGCTCCTGCTTTTAAGAAAACCGGGAGTAAAAAATTGTTTATGTCATACTGTATTGAACGTCCTCCAACGTACTGTTTTGATATGTTGTTTTTATCGAACCATACAAATCCTTTTGGTAAATATATTTTCCTTGTTTTTGCTCCCTTCTCTGTTATTGGTGCCACCAGTATATCACTACCCCACATATACTCATCTTCTATTTTACAAGCAGTTGTATCCTTTGGAAATTCATAGTACAATGGTCTCATCAATGGTTCGCCATACTTGGCTTGTCTGTATGCCAATGTATAATTGTAAGGCATCATTGCATAACGGTCTTCAATGATACTTTTAGCAATTGCTCTATAAGGTGTATCTATCAAAGCAGCCTCGCTTGGAAAACTAAATGCTGCCTTCTCTATCTCATATAAAGCCGTTCCATGTGGCCTGAATATAGGGGTATATGCCGCAAACTGCAACCAGCGTATATAGAGTTCATTATCACCTTCGCCTCCTGCAAACCCACCTGCATCACTATGAGCATAAGGTATACCACTCATACTCATTCCTAATAGGTTGGTAAGTTGTGCTCTAAGTCCTCCCCAGCTTCTACTTACATCTCCTGTCCAAGGGAAAATACTATAGCGTTGACTACCTGCAAAACCAGAACGGTTTAAATGGAATAGTCGGGTATCGGGATATTCTTTTGCATAATGTTCAAATAGATTCTTGTTCCAGTAATGCCCATAAATATTATGTACTTCATCTGCTTTCAACATCCTGTTAACTCCTAAGTCTTTTGCATTGTGCAACATATCTGCAGGATGTTTTTCTGGTTCACCAAGGTCGGTCCACCAGGCTGCTATTCCATTGTCTATTTGTTTTTTATAATGATAATTCCATATCCAGTTGCCTGCATCTTTTCTAAAGATATCTATCAATCCACCAACGCCAAAATAGAAGTCGTTGATCATGAAAGCTTTATTGTTGCTATCCTTTGCCAGAAAAGATTCAGATTCATTAAATGCTTTAGTGTTTTTCAGCATAAAAGGTTCTGTAATCAGTACCGTATTGATGTTGTCTTTTTTAAAGTCGGCCACCATTTTGTTTGGGTTTGGCCATTTTGTTTTATTCACCCAGTCCAGGTTGCCCATGGTTCCTTTTATGCTATCGCCAAACCAGAACAAATCAAATATGATTGCACTTACTGGAATATCTGCAGCCTTCATTTTTCCAGCTATATCTTTTACCTGAGTTTCGCTGGTATAACCAAATCTGCTCATCAAATTTCCCAAAGCCCATCTTGGAGGTAGTGGTTGTTTTCCGGTAAGATTTTGATAAGCTGTTAATATTTCTTTGTTGTCTTTTCCGGTGATGATAAATACGTTTAACTGGCCACTCATAAATCCAGCTTCCAGAATATCAGGATTGGTTTTGGCAATGTCTGCATATCCCTTAGATGCATTATCAAAGAACAAACCATATCCATTGGAAGAAGTGAAGAAAGGAACTGAATAGTTTAAGTTATCTGCGCCTTCGCCATATCCATACCATGGATTATTATATAGATTTAGTCTGTAGCCTCTTCTGTTCAATGGCAATGCTCTTTCGCCCCCACCATATATTCTTTCGGTTTTGTTTAATAAAAATGAGAAGCCCCTGAATTCATTGCTTTGTTGTGTGCCAATAATTCTTGCATTACCTATTTTAATGGTATCTCCTTTCTTGCTGAATGGAATATTAAAACTATTTGTTGGAGATGAAATTACTGCATCAGTAATGTTTTCGTTGGTAGTATAATCCTTAGGTAGGAAAGTTAATTTAAAGACATTCGAACCATAAGCTTCTATCGTTACTTTTCCATTTTTATAATCAAAGTGTTTTGTTGGATTAAACGAAGTTGGTTGTGCAAATAGGTTGGTAGCAATCAAACAACTTACTATCAAATAGCAGTATACTTTATTCATACAGAAACAATTTATTCGGTTGTAAAGCTAAGGTTCTGTGATGAAATTTAAGGGATGATTTTAGTAAGAGTTTGATTGTCTTTGAAACCTGAAGGATTACAAAGTAAGTATTGCAATCATTTATGCCAATGCATTAACCTTAAACTTTTTAAACCAATTGAGCTTATTGAACTTCATTAGCTGCTATGGTCAGCAACAATTACCCAGGTTCCTTTTATTTTTCTGAAGAGTAATGTGTAGTATCCCGATATGTCGCCAATAGTTCTTTTCAGATACCATTTACCTGTTACAAAGTAGTATTCTTTGGATAGTCTTTTTAAAGAAATAACTGTACTGGTAAAATGCCCCATGATGCTAGTGTCATGATAGCTTTTCTGATAGTTTTTTAAGGTATTCTGATAGCCGTAATGTGGTCCGTGTTTACCAATGAAAAGCAGACTGTCACTGTTCCAGTAGCCAATCATAAATTGATCAAGACGTCCTTCATTCCAGGCTTTTTCCTGATTAGCAAGTATTTTTCTGATTGCCTGTTCCTCTTTGTTCTGAGCAATTGCGTTAATCGATACTAATAAGAACAGAAATATGATTATTTGCTTCATTAAAAAAGTTTGTTTTTATAACATTATCTAGTCTTACTCTTTGTTGTATTCTTTATTGGCATCTCTGGTTGCCGGAGGGTTATTTTTTCTATTTCCACCATTCTCATTAGGGTCTTCGTTCAGTAAGTGGTCGTTTTCTTTTTTAGGTTCTTTTGGTAAAGTACTATCCTTGTATACTTCTACTTTAGCCGAATCTACTTTTGGTATTACTGGAACAATCGGGGCAATAACACTATCTTTCTTTTGCTCAACTACTGGTGGTGCCGGCGGAGTAACAACAGTATCTCTTTTCACTGGTTCTACTACTGGAGTAGGTGGAGTGATAATAGTATCTTTCTTAGGTTCTACAACAGGTGCCTGTGGAATAACAACAGTGTCCTTCTTTACTGGTTCAGCTATTGGAGCCGGAGGAGTGATAATGGTATCTTTCTTAGGTTCCACAACAGGTGCCGGCGGAGTAATAACAGTGTCCTTCTTCACTGGTTCTACTACTAGAGTAGGTGGAGTGACAATTGTATCTTTCTTAGG
>CANFLJ010000053.1 GCA_947447815.1 Chitinophagaceae bacterium
TATGTAATAGATGGGGCACTTAAAGTAGCCGATTATAACTGCGAAAAAATACTGGATCCTTCCAATGATAGATATATATCCAAAAATACTTACCCTAATTTAAAGCCTTATCCTACTGCTTATACTACTGGTATAGTAAGTGTATTGCAAACTGCTAAACCAAAGTATACCTGGGCTGTACCTAACTTTACCCGCCCCGATAAAAGAAACCTGGTGATCTATGAGTTACTGGTAAGAGATTTCCTTGATTCTCAAAACTGGCAGACCTTAAAAGATACCATCAGTTATCTTAAAACACTGGGTATAAATACTATCGAGTTAATGCCTTTCAATGAGTTTGATGGCAATAATAGCTGGGGTTACAATCCTTCTTTCTACTTTGCTCCCGATAAAGCTTATGGTACCGAGCTGGCTCTGAAAGCCTTCATCGATGAGTGTCATAAAAATGGTATCGCCATTATTCAGGATATCGTAATGAACCATTCATGGGGTTCTTCTCCGATGGTACAGATGTATTTTAATTCGGCAGGAAATACGCCTGCTGCCAATAGTCCTTGGTTCAATGTTTCTCCTACACACGATTACAATGTAGGCTATCAGTTTAATCATCAGAGTCAGGCTACCAAGGATTTTGTTGATAGAGTAGTAAACCATTGGCTGACCAACTATCACGTAGATGGTTTCCGTTGGGATTTGTCAAAAGGATTTACGCAGAAGGTAACTATTGGTAATGTGGCTGCATGGGGCAATTACGATCAGGACAGAGTAGATACCTGGAAGCGTATTTATGACAAAATACAGAATATATCTTCGGGTGCATATTGTATACTGGAACACTTTGCCGATAACAGCGAAGAAACGGTGCTGGCTAATTATGGAATGATGCCTTGGGGCAACTTAAATTATAGTTACTCTCAGGCTGCTATGGGCTACACTTCCGGCTGGGATTTGTCATGGGGTGTTGCTGCTGCAAGAGGTTGGAACCAGCCTTATCTGGTTACCTATGCCGAAAGTCATGATGAAGAAAGAATGATGTATCGAAACGAAACCAGTGGCAATGTAAATGGTGGTTACAATATTAAGAACGTAGCTACTGGCTTGCAAAGAAGTGCAGCAGCTGCTACCATCTGGTCTATGATTCCTGGGCCTAAAATGATGTGGCAGTTTGGCGAGCTTGGTTATGATACTTCTATTCACAGATGTTCCAATGGAACAGTTGTTGCAGGAAGTTGTAATACCGATCCTAAGCCTGTTATGTGGAACTATGCAAAAGATCCAGGCAGAAAGGCTCTGTACAATGTTTATTCCAAGTTATTAAAGCTCAGAACATCTCCTCAGTATCAGTCTACTTTTACTACAGGGGTTATTGCGGGCAATTACAATCTTGGTGGTTCGGTAAAACAATTAAAAGTGTATGATGCCAATATGAGTGTGGTAGCATTTGCCAATTTCGATGTATCGCAGGTGGTATCTGCTATTAGTTTCCCTACCAACGGTACCTGGTACTATTATGTAGGTTCTACCAACAATTATACCAGCATCAATGTGTCGGGTAATACTTACAATTTTACGCTGCAACCAGGCGAATACTATGTGTTTACCTCTGTAAATGCTAAACAGGTATTGCCAGCTACATTCCTTGCCTTTACTGCTAAAAAAGTAGATAACAGTACAGTAGCAATCAACTGGAATATCGGTACTGAAATTAATTGTTTAAGTTACGATGTAGAAAGAAGTTATGATGGCGAACACTTCAGTGCTATTGGTACAGTAGAAGCTAAGGGAGGCATCATTGCTAAGGATTTGAAGTATAATTTCATCGATAATAGCCCTTATCTGGCAGGGTATAATTATTACCGTATCAAAGTACTGGATAAAGATGGTGCTGTTACTTATTCCAACATACAAAAGGTAAGTATGGAAGCTAAGATCAAGACGATCACCGTTCGCCCAAATCCTGCTCATAGCGAAACTACAGTACAGATAAATGATGTAATAGGAAAGAAGGTGATTTCCTTGAACGATTTATCAGGTAAAACAGTATTTACAACTATTGTATATCAGACAGCAGCAGAACAGGCCTTCAGATTGTCGCTTAATAATCTGCCGAAAGGAATGTACTTCTTAAAAGTAATTACCGATTCAGAAACATTAACCGATAAGTTGCTTTTGTATTAATTGAAACAAAATGAAATAAATAAAAGAGCGGGAATGATGCAAATCATTCCCGCTCTTTTATGTAATATCGATAAGTACTTTAGTTGTATTCAACATAGAACTTATTAAACCTCTTGAACCTTTTGAACCTTTTAAACCCCTTGAACTTCTAAAAACAAAAAAGAGGAACAACGTTCCTCTTTTTGTTGGGAAGACAGGATTCGAACCTGCGACCCCCTGGTCCCAAACCAGGTGCGCTAACCGGCCTGCGCTACTTCCCAATTTAACTTCTTTCGAAGTGGTGATCTGGCTGGGACTCGAACCCAGGACCCCAACATTAAAAGTGTTATGCTCTACCAACTGAGCTACCAAATCATCCTTTCAAAACATTCAACCATAAATGATTATCTGTTTTTTGGGAGTGCAAAAATAGGAGATTTACTTTCCTGACCAAATATTTTATTCTTTTTATTTTAAGTTATTTTATTACCCATTGTATTCGGCGCTATATATAGGTTTACTTTTGCACCTAAATTGATCATGCTATGATAGATTTTAATAATAAGGTGGTGGTTATTACCGGTGGCTCCGAAGGTATTGGTAGAGCTTTAGTAGAATTGTTTTTATCCAAAGGGGCTAAAGTGGCTACCTGTGGACGAAATTCAGATAAACTGTATCAGCTTCAAAAACAAAATACCGGCAAGCCATTGCTTACCCATTCTGCCGACGTAAGTGTAGAACAGGATTGTAATAGCTTTATCAATCTGGTATTAGCACAATATCAAACAATCGATCTGTTGATTAATAATGCTGGCCTTTCTATGCGTGCCGAATTTCAGGAGGTTTCTATGGATACTATGAGACGCCTGATGGATACCAACTTCTGGGGTGCCGTATATTGTACCAAGTTCGCTTTGCCTAGTATTCTTAAGAGTAAAGGCTCCATCGTGAGTATTTCCTCTATAGCTGGCTTTAGGGGTCTTCCGGGGCGTTCGGGTTATTCTGCTTCTAAATACGCTCTAAATGGCTGGATGGAGGCATTAAGAACCGAATTGCTGGAGACTGGCGTCAACGTACTTTGGGTTTGCCCTGGCTTTACTTCTTCCAACATCCGTAATGTGGCTTTGGATAAGACAGGCCTTCCTCAGGGAGAAAGCCCTCTGGACGAAAAGAAACTGATGCCTGCCGATCTGTGTGCTGATTATATTTATCAGGCTATTCAGAAAAGAAAAAGAACGCTCGTTCTTACCTTTCAAGGCAAAGAGACTGTATGGATCAATAAGCTGTTTCCTTCTTTAGCCGATAAACTGGTTAGAAAGTTTTTTTACAGCAATGGCAAACTCATTAAATAATTCCCTATCCCAATCTTTATGCCCGTTATCACACTTGCCACCGATATAGGTCAAAGCGATTTTCAGGTTGCTGCTATCAAGGGTCAGTTGTTATCCTGCAATGCATCCTTTCAGTTGGTAGATATTACCCATCAGTTGTCCTCCAATCATCTGTTGCAGTCTGCCTACATCTGTAATAGTGCTTATGGCTATTTTCCACCTTCCGCTTACCACTTAGTAGTGGTTAATCTCTATCATCATACTCCCAGCCAATTTTTGATGGCGCCTTATCGTGATGGCTATATCGCTTGTCCCGACAATGGAATATTGCCATTGATAGATGGAGTAGATCTGTCGCAGGTAATTGCTATACGTCTGGATAGTGATAAAACATTGTTGAACATTACCCAGACCATCGCCATTGCTTTTACCCGGTTGTCCGAAGGAGAATCATTATTAGCATTGGGAGAGGTAGCCACCGATATTCATCATATAAATAAATTGCCCGAAAGCAATAATCCTGATAGGCTGGAAGCGCATATCATCTTTGTAGATAAGTACGAAAATGTAGTGATCAATCTAAGCAAAACAGTCTTTGAAGAAAGAAGGAATGGAAGGAAGTTTCAGATCATCATCAAGAGGAACGATATCATCGATACCATCAGTGATAGTTACGCTGCAGTACCCGAAGGAGAGAAGCTGGCGTGGTTCAATTCGGCAGGCTATCTGGAACTGGGTATGAACAAAGGCAACATGGCCAGTCTGTTTGGTTTAAAGAGCTTCAAAGAATCGGGCAATAGCAAGGATATCTCCAATGCCGATAAATCGTACTATCATACCATCAGGATCAACTTCTTTGATTAATAATACAAGGAGGAAGGAGACAGTAGAAAGGAGTCAGGAGAATACAAATTAGCGTTAGCAGATAAATGTATTCTGTACTAGCGTTAAGCGTTCAGCATAAAGCGTTCAGCCTGTATTATGTATTCCATTTTTAATTATTAATTCTTAATTTTTAATTGGCTGTTTGTATTCTTTTTCCTTTTTGTTTTTTACTTTGAATTATGGCAGGCCTTTGGCCCCCGCTATCATTCCAATCTTTTGCTGCGCCATCTACTCATACTTATAATACTACAAGTCATTCGAACATGTCAAAAATCGGCGCAGCAAAAGGATTTTCCCTTCTATCGGTTTTGCAATGCAAATACATCGCTCCGTAAGCAGTCCCGCAACTGCGGGAAAGAGATCTGATCCAAACCAATTATCAATTTTCCATCATCAATCATTAGTAATGGAATAGGCACCATCCATTCCCCAATATTGCCTTTTGTATGCATCCTCAATGGACAGAAACCTGAAAGGTTTCAATAATAATAGCCATAGGTGAAACCTATGGAACACAAATATGAAAGAATATTCCCGACCCAGAATGGGTCGAATGTTTATAGCAACGTATAATCCCAATCCCCACCCAGCGCTGAAAGTGCGGAATATACTAGCATAGGGTGAAGCCCTATGAAATAATGAAATGGAAATAAAAAACAAAGGCCTGAAAGGCCGTAATTCTCGTACTCGCTTGTATTAGCAGCCCACGAATTTATTCGTGGTAAACAAATTATCAAGCTACCCAAAAACGGTTTCAACCGTTTCTAAATATCAAACGCAATATAATTACGTGGGCTTATTTCAACTTTGCACCAAATAACAACAATATGAATGGAAACGATGTATTTGCCTTTATCTTATTAATTGGGATAGGCTTTGTTTACATAAACCGACATCAAAAGCCTTACGATAAATTGTGGTACATCATTAAAATGTTCTTCATCGTCGCATTTGCCACTCTAATGGCAAACTATGCAAAAAAGAGTATTAAAGAATGGTGGAGAAAAGATTGAAAATATTTATTAGTGCATAATTAAGTCTTCTACAATGAAAATAATTACAACTTCACATTAATTTAATTGAAAAGCTGGCATTCTTAACAATAATTTAATGATAAAAGTCAAAATGTTCAAAATTCAGATTGTACAATTGGATTAATAATTTCTTGAAATTAAATAAATGAAAAATAAATAATTATTATGATTAATAAATTAAAAGAATATGTAAAAAAGAATGCAACAATACTTTTTAAGACAGATGGGAAAAATAATTTAGAAGCCATCTTTGACAAAAAAGGTTTTTGGTTTCATTCTATAACGCAATCTATTTATGATAGAATAAAATCCAAACCACATTTGTATATTGCTTTTACGAAAGATGGTTACATGTATATTGGCATATCAAATCAGCAAGGTGGTCGATGGAAACGACAACATGCTTACCATTTTGGTACTCTTGCATATCATTTATTAGGTACTATTAGATACGATGACCAAAATCACTTGCATTGGATTGATGCTTGGATGGATACTAAATCACTTAAATTAAACAATAAGCTAAATACTATAGCATTAAAAGAAACCGTATATATTAGTTTTATTCCATTTGAATTATATTCAGGGTTTAATAATATTCATCCAATTTCGGAATTGCATACCAAAAAGACCATCAAAAATATTAATGAAGCAGTTGAATTAGCTTTAATAAAATCTTATCAAGTTGATGGGTATAAATTACTTAATGTAAAAAAAACAAGTAATAATAAATTAAAAACTAAGAGTAGCATAAATAGAACTCCACCACCAAAAACTCCTATAATAGAAATTGGTTCTCAATATGCTGGAAGAAACCATAATTGTGTTGAATTTGAAATTACAAACAATGACAATATAGCAATTATAGCAGCAATAATTCCCAATTTGCCAGATGGACGCTGTACGATTGAAATTACGAACAAAGCAAATGGGGAAATGCTTGGAATAATAAGAACTATCAGAACTCCGGGTAGAACAGTTTCCCAATACTTCAATGCTCCAAATACAAATAATAATAATATACAAAAATGGTTAGAACTTCAAAATATAATGAATATTCCTGGAGCAATAATTCCATTGGCAATAGTAAAGGTTTGTCCAATTTTATAATTTATATATGGCTAAGAATTTAATTGTAATTCCTTGTTGTAAAAGGAAAATTCCAGGTGGAGTAATTAAAGCAGCACCTTTGACTTATTTTGATAATCCTTCATTAGTGCCTACGTTAATAGCTAAAAGAGCTATAAGTATGGATTTAAACCCTCCAATAAAACCATTCGAGTTTATGGAAGCTTGGGATAGGTATGATGGTGGACTATATAGAAATTTAAAGCTCTGTCAACCATTGATAAATAATTTGATTAATAGAGATTGTTTGGATATAATAATCATATCTGCACTCTATGGTGTTATTAATTATAATACACCAATAAATAATTATGATTTAACTATGACCAATGCTCATCGAAAACTTTGGGGAAATTCAATTTCAAACTCAATAAATAACTATTGCGAAGCTACCAATATTAAAACCGTTTATACATTTTTGAGACCAGATACATATTATTCTGTTACAACTAATGGAGTTCTGTTAAATCATACTCAAATTTGGTCAACCGGTATAAGAGGAGTCAACAATATTTATAATAATGTTGCTAATAACATAATTGGGTTGTTAGACAAAATTAATAAAGAATGTAAATAAAATGTAAACATTATGGAAGTAAATCCGCCACGTAAAAAAATACGTAATTCAAACTTAATTGAGGAAGTTAAGATTACAGAAGTAAAAGATAAAGACTTGAACTTCTTTGATATCTGTCAGAAATTAAAAGAGAAAGAAATACATTTCGTTTGTATAGCAAGTTGTGGGTTAAATGTACTTAGTATCATGGCTAAATATGAATGTAATATTCCATCAGAAGTTGTAGAGAAATCTGTTGATTTAATTAATCTAGAACAAAAGGTTGGGACTTTATACCCTCAAGCAAACATTTCAATCATTCCAATACTTAGTTGGAAAACAAGTCCTACTCCATCACAAATCTGTTCTACTTCTGGCATACAAGAAGATACTGAAATAATTCATAATTTTATTAAGGACATATTTTTAATAAATGAAAAATATATTAAATCGAAAATAATACATTTTAGGTTAGAGTATTGCTATATAAATACAGAAATTACATTAGATGTTTTAAAGAAATATGCTAAAACTTTGGATACTAAAACACTCATTGTTCAAGAAGTTTTATTTCACCTAAACAGTTAGGTATTAAAATGTAAAATATCATCAAATTAAACTATACCATCAATAACCTTTCTCGCATCCTCCAAAATCTTCTCCCTCAAATCTACAGGACTTATTACCCTCACACCACTACCATAGCTTCTTATCAAGGTCTCTAATTCAGGGCTTTGATATACTTCTATAGTCACACTCAAGGTCTTACCATCATCACTCAAAACAGCTTTCTGCGAGCCATGTATCGGGCTTGCCATTATTGCCTCAATACTCCCGGTAAATTCAAGCTCCACTTTTACAGGTTTGTATTCATGCCAGTGCCACACCCCAATACTATATTTAAAATAATCTTCAGCACAAAATTTAGAGTCAGTAAAGTAATCTTTTTGGCTTAGTTCCAGTTCTTCTATACAATCTAAAGCAAATACATTGGTCTTCTCCTCCCTTGTACAATCATAATCATAAGCTACCATGTACCATCTTTTCTGATATTGTTTCAACACATAAGGACAAATATTCTTAATTTTTGTAGCCTTTCCAAAACCTTTATACTTCATCTTAAAAGTACTTTTCTCATAGATAGCTTCCAGCAATACCGATACCCATTTGCTGCCGCTGCTACTTTTTATATTGTCCAGTTGCAACAACTTCAAATCTCCCCAGCCCCCAACAGTATTTACGGTAATACTGTCCGATATAATACGTTCAACTACTGTACTAAACTTTTCCTGCAATGGTGTTCCTTCAAATACACTGAACAAGCTACTGGCAAGCAATAGCAATTGTTTCTCTTCATCATTTATCGAATCTTTAAAGTACCTATATCCCTTGTCAGGAATATAATGATACCCTTCTTTTTTATTAAAATCTAATGCAACTTTATCAGCTTTAATCAGCTCCCTCAAATTGCTTAAATCTATATCAAGGGTTCTTGAACTGATTTTATCAGGGATAAGCCTGTTTAATTTAGCAAGTAGCAGCTTCTTTGAAGAAAGATTACCCAGAGAAGTACTGATAATATTATCCAGTATTACCAGTCTTTCATGGGTGTTTATGGTATTCGTTTTTACATTTCTCTTATTAATGGGCATCACTTGCTGTTTTACTGTCGCAATATACACATTAAGAACAGACTACAAAACCAACGCAATATAATTACGCGCACTAAATAGACATTTGCAGTACAAATTCAAACAGGAGCTAAAGAATGAATAATCAAACAACAATTACTAAAAAAGAAAAGGCGAAAAAAGTTATAATCGATCCTCGTTTAAAGTTGTGTATCTATAGTTTATTCGAGAAAGAATCGCAGGTAATTATTAAGTGTTCTTACAAAGCCA
>CANFLJ010000054.1 GCA_947447815.1 Chitinophagaceae bacterium
AATCCTCCACCAATATTTATTGAGTCAAGCTCTGGACATATTTTCTTTAACTGACAATAAAGATTAATGATTTTATTCAATTCACTCCAGTAATAAATGTCGTCTTTAATCCCTTTGTTCAGGAATATGTGCAACATCTTTAGCTGAAATTTATCTTCAAAACCTTCTATTTCGTCTACGTAAAATTCTAATATATCTTTTGCTCTGATGCCTAAGCGGGAAGTATAGAAAGGGAAAGTAGGCTCTTCTTCGGCTGCTACTCTGATACCCACTTTCAATGGTTGCTTTACACTTCTTTTGTAGGCCTGCAACTCATCTTTATTATCCAGTACTGGTATCACATTCTTAAAGCCCGAGTTCACCAGCTTAGCAATTCTGGATGTGTACGACTTTTGTTTATATCCATTACAGATAATAAACGTTTCTTTATTGATCTTCTTTTTAAGATATAGCTGATTGATTATTTCCAAATCATAAGCATAAGAAGTTTCCAGGTGTATATTGTTTTTCAAAGCTTCTTCTACCACAAAGGAGAAGTGCGAGCTTTTGGTACAATAACAGTAGTTGTACGTTCCTTCGTACTTATGCTTTTTGAATGCATTGGCAAACATTGCTTTTGCTCTTTGAATCTGCATCCCGATTTTTGGAAGGTAACTGATTTTTAAAGGAGTACCGTACTTATCTATAAGTTTCTTGATATCTAAATCATTAAACTGAAGATAACCGTCATCGTTTCTGTCGAAGCCTTCTTGAGGAAAGTGGAAAGTCTGATCGACCAACGAAGTGTAAGTATTATTCATCTGCTAAAAAGAGGAAAATGGTTAAGTACTTTAATAATGTTTGCGAAAATAAATCATTGAACAATATAAAATAAAAAAAGTCAAAGGTTTACACCTTTGACTTAGTTAATATTTTCAGATAATTTCTTATGATGAATATTATTTTACAGAATCAATCAGGGCTTTGAAACTTTCAGGATTGTTCATTGCTAAATCAGCAAGTACTTTTCTGTTAAGTTCAATTCCTTTCTTGTTCAATCTGTCAATAAATACACTGTAAGTCATTCCTTCTTCTCTAACTGCAGCGTTGATACGCGCAATCCAAAGTTGACGGTATTCTCTTTTCTTTAATTTACGGCCTACATAAGCGTAAGTTAAACCTTTTTCAACAACGTTTTTCGCAACGGTGTATACATTCTTTCTTTTACCAAAGAAACCTTTAGCCTGATTTAAGACTCTTTTCCTTCTTGCTCTTGATGCAACTGCATTTTTTGAACGTGGCATAATTAATTATTTTTTGTTAGGCAATTTCTTGCTGTAACGATTTTTAAATTTTGATGATAAACTTGCTTCTGGTGATTATCCCTTTAAACGTAATAATCTTAAAACGAAGTCTTTGTTTGTGCTACCAACGATTCCTTTCATACGCATTGCTCTTTTGCGTTTAGTAGATTTCTTGGTTAAAATGTGGCGTTTGAAAGCCTTTTGAAATGAAATTTCACCTGTGCCGGTTATTTTAAACCTTTTCTTGGCACTTGAGTTTGTCTTTACCTTTGGCATATATAATCTTATATAGATTACTCCCTCCTGGCGTTCTCATACAGATGAGAAACTTATTGAGCCTTGTGGGAAAATGGAGCGCAAAAGTAGTGGTTTGATTCTAATTAGCCAATATTTTATTCAGATACCTGCAGATTTACTTCAAAATGACGGTCCCTAACTGCTCTGTAATCTCTTTTTCCATCAGTTTTAGGTGTTTATGTACTTCCATCATCTGCATTTGTTTGTCAAAATCAGCAGTTTCCATTTCCTGCTGATTCTGTGTAGTCATCTTCTTTATCTTCCTCAGCTTAAAATAACAGATACTCATTACCACTTCAATCATCGAGTTGTCCTTGGGCAAAAAATTCAGTCCCGATTTTTCATCATACCATCTTTCATTCAATTCGTACTTCTCTATGCTGATATTAGTGGCCACAGAACGGAACGAACTATTTTCATGGTACAATAACCACTTCGAATCGGGCTCCTGCTTGTCGTAATAAGCCGTTTTGTAAGCCTCATATACCTGTTCCAGATCGGCAATGTCAAAATTGAACTGCAATAGCTCATCAAAAATGAATTCTGCATAGGTAATGGTATCGTTGTATGGTTTTAACCCATATTCCAGCAGTACTTTCAATAGGTTGTATTCCGTATCCTGATCCTCGTCTCTTATTAAATTTTCCTGCTCCGGAATGGCAGTTTCCAATTCCTGTGGTTGAAGATAAGCGGCTTCGTCAAAGCTCATTTTCTTATCCTCTTTTACAATCTTATCCCTTCTGTATTTATTGATAAGATTTGTCAATGCAGCTTCATCTATCTTCAGTAGGGTAGAGCTACGTCGGATGTATTCGCTCAGTTTCAGAAAGTCTTCCTGCTTGGTAATCTTGCTGAGCGTTTCGGAAATATGATTTACAACATCATTCTTTTTATTAATGTCATTGCCCGCTTCGGCAAGCATAATCTCCAGCTGAAAGATGATAAAGTCTTTCTTTTTGGTAGCAATAAAATCATTGAAGGCATCCTTGCCTATTTTATGTACATAACTATCCGGATCCTCTTTATCGGGTATCAGTACCAGTTTTACATTCAGACCTTCTTCCAATGCCATATCCAGTCCACGCATGGCAGCTTTAATACCTGCTGCATCCCCATCGTAGATGATGGTAAGGTTCTGGGTATACTTCTTTATTAGCTTCAGTTGATCTGCAGTAAGTGAAGTACCCCCACTGGCTACCACATTTTCAATACCCGCCTGGTGCAGACTTACCACATCGGTATAGCCTTCTACCAGCAAACATTCATCTACTTTATTGATAGCATTTCTGGCCTGATACATGCCGTACAGTATCTTACTTTTACTGTACACTTCATTCTCCGGTGTATTGATATACTTAGGGCCTTTACCATCGCCTTTGCCTATGATACGGGCTCCAAACCCAATGATCTTGCCGGTAATGGAATGAATAGGAAAAATGATTCTGCCACGATAATTATCTACCCAGTCTTTCTCGTTTCGAGATACTACCAATCCAGATTTTGGATATAAATCCGGACTAAACTGTTGCTTTATCAATGCCTTAGCCAGAGAATCTCTTTCCTGCGGGTTGTAGCCTATCGAAAACTTCTTGAGTGTATCAAAATTAAAACCTCTTTCTATCAGGTAGGATACTGCAATGGTCTTTCCTTCTTCATTTTCTGTCAACTGATCCTGGAAGAACTTAGCAGCAAAGTTGTTCAGGATTATCAGGCTATCAGCCGTCTGTAATTGTTCTTTTCTTTCGGGCGAAACTTCCGTTTCTTCTATTTCTATCTGATAACGGTTAGCCAGCCAGCGAAGCGCTTCTACATAGCTAAGCTTATCATGCTCCATCAGAAAGCCAATGGAATTGCCACTCTTGCCACAACCAAAACACTTGTACAGTTCTTTGGTAGGAGAGACGGTAAACGAAGGTGTTTTCTCGTTATGAAACGGACAATTACCCAGATAATTGGCGCCACGTTTCTTTAGCTTAACGTATTCGCCAATAATGTCCAGAATATCTACTCTGTTCTTTATCTGTTCTATGGTATTGTGAGAAATCATATTTTGTATTGAGGCAAATATATTTGAATTATCAGGATATAATCTTTAGTAATTCTTCTAATTCTTTATCAGTAAGGGTTTCTCTTTCTGATTTGTCATAAATAGATAACAAATAAACAATTGTATCCTCAATTACTATATTGGTAATTATTCTGGCACCTCCAGATTTGCCTTTACCTTTTGAAGCTATGGCAATACGAATTTTAAAACAATTGTTACTAAGCTTAATTCCTTGTTCAGGGTTTTGTTCAAGACTTATAATAAGTTCTAAAAATTCTTCTTTTAGTGAAGAATATTTATTAGACAATCGTTTTAATTGTCTATCAAAAGGAGGGATTGTTATTACACTATAACTCATTGTATAAATCTCTAGCGGATTTAAGTTTAATTTTTCCTTTTTTAGCCAAAGCTAGGTTATCTACTGCCTCTTTTATTTCTTCTATTATGATAGCCTTTTCGTTTGAAATAGTTTTTGTTTTTACATAAGGCAATGATTTCAATACTTCCATTAAGTGTATTGCTTTATTATCTTTTATATCTAATAATACTCTCATAGTGTTTATTTTATAATTACCAAAATGGTCCCAAATTAAAAGTGAAAATTATTGAAAAATGAATTAACTATATTTATTAATAATAAACTCCTTATAACTTTCTTTAGTATAAGTATCTGATGTATATTGAATGATGCCAGATAAGCTTTTTACCAATGGGGTTATATGTTCATTCTTGGTATGATTGTAGGTCGTTTTTTCAATTATATCTTTTCCCATATTTAATTTAGTATCCATCATAAATATTTCCATCAAATATAGATATTTTGTACGTTCTAATATAAGATTTGTAATAAACCAGTTATTTATGCTGCAATTGCATCTTTCGGTTTGAGTACTTTTCTTAATTCATCTCTTAAAAAGCCTTTTAAACTGAGGTCTTCGTCTAGTAATACCCAATGTACGCCCGTTCCCTTTGCAATTAATTCAAACTGTTCCAGTTTTTGTTTTGTTGCAGATTTTAAAGAAGCATAATCAGAAAGCTTTTGATGAAGAACCGCTTTGGTATTCAACAATATTATCATCATATCCAGTTCTGGATGAAAATCAATTGTTTCAATTCTGATATTTTCTTCAAATATCAGTTTCTCAATAGCATCAAAATTATTTACCAAAGTGTTCATTCCATTTGTTTTTAAATAGTTCGTAGTTATTTACTATATGCGCTATTATATCATTAATATCTTTATTACTAAAAGAATGCATATAGGCAATTGTTATAGATGGTTGCAACTATACTTTCCCTTCACCACTACCTTTAATAACATGTATATGAAAAGGTTCATTATTCTAGCTATTATAAAAGAAAAACCTGAATCCATTAGTCGTTAATACAGTAGTCATATCCTCACAAATGTAGGCTGTGATTATTTGAAATTAAAATAACATAAATTCATTTAATTTTTCTTTGGGCGTTCCGCAAGCGGCCGTTGCAGCCCTTCCTATCTATCACTGCCTGTTGCCTATATTTAAACAAGTTCTATAATATTATACTGCAACAAATTCATTGGCAGTGATAGGATATTGCTTGCTGCAACTAACGCGAATACAAACTCACTGAATAAATCTTATTTAACTTACCTGAAATTTCTTTTTTATAGATTGAGGAAATACTCTGTAAATTTTAATTACTTAAAGCTAATCTAAATCCTATACAAGGTGAATCTCCCCATTTTTGTTGAACTCTTTCTCTATCGTTTGAACGGGTTTGATATATACTACTATTCCATGAGCCACCCCTAATAACTTTCTCTTGTCCATTTTTAACACCTTTAGGGTTGTATGTTGAGTCAACAATTTTTTTATAATCATCATCATACCAATCACTACACATTTCACTAACGTTACCACACATGTCATACAATCCAAGTTCATTTGGTTTTTTTAATCCAACAAAATGAGTTGTTTTTTTGCTATTATCATCGTACCAGCCTACTGAATCAGCTGTGTTACTACTAGGGTATTTAAAACCTTTGCTTTTTATTCCTCCCCTTGCTGCAAATTCCCATTCAGCTTCTGTGGGTAACCTGAAAACTTTCTTTGAAATTGTATTTAATTTAGTAATAAATATTTGTACTTCATCCCAAGTTATATTTTCTACAGGACATTTGCTACAGTTTCTAAAACAACTTGGATTATCTCCCATAATTGCTAACCATTGCTCTTGTGTTACTTCAAATTTCCCTAAATAAAAATCAGATAATAATACTTTATGAATTGGAGATTGATCTAAAGACCAATCTCCTCCCATATTGAAGGATGCACCTTTAACTAATTTCATATTTAACAATAAATCTTTTATAACAGATTTTTTTCTGAGCTCGTTTAATTGATTAACAGGTGTAATTTTTATTCCAATAGCATCTAAGTCATAAACAGTACTGTCTCTTATTTTGTACTGATTTTTTATTATTGATAAATCACTAAAATCTCTACAATCACATATTCTTCTTACAATAAGTTTGTTTTTAATAATTTTATAATGAAAAAATTCACTTTCAAAATCATAAGTCCCAATATATTTTCGATGTGAATTTGAGTCAGTTATATAACATTCAAAGTCTGTGCCAGTATCAAATGGGCCTGCTCCGCTAGAATGAATACAATTTTTTTCTACATATAGCCCTGTTGTTAATTTAAATGAATACCAATTTGCAGGATTATTACAACTAAGAAATAGCATAATGTAAATTAAAATAAAAAGATGTTTACAAGGTATTTTTGGTTTAATCATACAAAAGCTTTTTATAGAATAAACATTTTTTAAGAGCCAGTTTTTTATATTCCAATTTTGGTAGACTATTAAAATGTTCTGGAATCCCTTCTTTAATTAAATAATCTTTACTAAACACTGAATTAGAACTATCTGTAAAATTAAAACTCGCTGGCAAATTAGATAAATAAATTGATGTTACATCAAATTTGTAGTTTAAGAAATTGATGTTATACTCTAGGTATTCATAGTTTCCTGATTTAATTTTCTCTGTTGTTATGTTATTAATAGAGCTATCTAAAATATTAATAATAACACCTTTGCCATATTTGGCTTTTAATATGTTAGCAGCCAAATCACTAACGTCATAAGCCTCTTCCTTAAAAATATACGGCAATAATAGCCCTATTGCTTTTGTAGTATCTTTAAGCCCTGATAGTACTTTAGCATACATGCACAATTTATAATACATAAAATCATCATTCTCATTACCACAAAAAGAATGGTATTTATATTTTTCATCAAATAACTTTATATACATTAACGAAGAATCAAATTTGTACTCTTGTAAATATATTTCTGCAAGATGACAACAAGCAAAATGTTTATAAAAAGGTTCAAATTCACTTACAAGTAATCCTTTAGTTTTTTTCTTATTTCGTTTATCAATATCATCATAAAGTAAATTGATAAAACATTTTTTTGCTTTTATATTATTATTTAAATAAAAATATAAGTTACCTAAATTTAAATTCAATTTTGCATAAGTAGGAGGGTTAAGTTCATAAGAATTTAATATGTTGTTATAGATACTAATAGCGTCAGAATAAAGAAAATCATGTGTTTTTTGTTCAGCTGTATCAAATAGTTTCTGAACAGTACTATCAATTTTATTTTGACAATAGCAATTACAAGTAATGATGAACAATAAAGAGAAAATAATGATTCGCATTTTTGTTTTTAAGGATATAAAGATAGTATTAACTAATACCTAATAAATAGCTAAAAATATATTCTCAAAATATTTATTTTCCATATATCGCAAAATAAATTAGTTATTATGGAATTTATAGTCGCTATTTGCACTCGGAGAAAAAAGACATCTTTCAGGTTTCGGTTAATTGCTTGATTATTCTTAGTTCTTCAAAACATATAAAATGAGAAAGGCAATCGTTCAGATGCCGCTAGTATTCTCACCGCTTCCCTCTTACGAAAGCCTTCCTCCAAATCTCACTTCATTACTTACTGTACTAAAATTTCATGTTAAGTTTATAGCTTTTTTGCTGCATCCAATAATGTTGTTCATCACAATATGTATCCATTTTGTTCCAACAGGCTCAAGGCGCATCACAATGAGCTCATTGCCTATCATCACAAGCCTAAGACGTGTCATCATGAGACAATTGTACATCATCTTGAGCTCAAGATGGGTCGTTTTAAGCTCACCACACAGCATCAAAGGCTCAAGACAGGTCGTCGAAAGACAATTGTGTATCAACATGAGCCTTTTGTCTATCATCATGAGCTCAAGACGGGTCGTTTTAGGCTCACGACACTCCATCAAAGGCTTACGACACATCGTCATGAGACAATTGTGGAGTATTTCTTATGAGAGTGGCTTTTTTACTCCCAGATTACTATCAAAATATTTATTTTTTAATCATTAATACTATAATGTATGATTCTTTATTCCGAATGCAGTGTTGCCTATCGTCATTTTTCAGGTGTTAGCATACCTTCTTTTGCTACTGGTGTTATGAATGGAGTCTGGGAACACCCTTTGGTGTTCGATCCGTTGGTTACGCCAGCTCCGCCTTCTACCAAAGCGCATTTTCTTCAATTAATTAACGCTGTTCTAAGCTCCTATGCTGAGTATGATGCAGGAGGTTTGGCGCAGAAATCAGCATTTGTAAATGATTACAATTTACTGATAGTTTTGTTAGATCAGTATGCAGTGTATGTAAATGAAGTAGCTAAAGGTGCTGCCAATGTGATTCTTGTATCTGGTTTTACACCAATTCACAATGTGCCAGCTACCAAGAGCGTAGTGCCTGGACAACCCACGCTGGTTACCATTACCAATGGTGCCGTATCGGGGACATTAGAAGTGGAGTGTGATATAGTTGGTCATTACAGTCATTATGGTTGTATAGCTTGCGAAGGTCATGCTTTGCCGGATGGTTTGCAGATTATAAATGAAAGCACATTGGTAATACCCGCTAGTCTGCCATTTAGAATGTTTCATAACTATAATACCCAGCGCAAAAAGGTATTTACAGGATTAACAAAAGGAGTGGAGTACTACTTTTACTTTTATGTATACAACACCGCAGGCGTAGGTCCATTGAGTGTGGTTGTAAGCAAGAGTTGTTCTTAGAAATCAATTAATGTTTAACTTAAAAGCTACAGGATTCAATAAATTCTGTGGCTTTTTTTATAGTACATTTGTTACCTATGCAGATAACCCAAATGAATAAAGTACTGATTATCGCTTTCTTATTGTTAAGTTCTATTGCCAGTACTTATGCCCAT
>CANFLJ010000055.1 GCA_947447815.1 Chitinophagaceae bacterium
AAACTCATGTACACCACTATATGTCCGCCCGGCATAGCAAAGGCATTGTACATGGGCCTGTTTACATCGTTTATAACCGTGATTTTAATTTTATATTTCTCGCTCAGATGAAGTCCGTCGGCAAATTTGCCTAGTTCCCTGGTAAGAGGCGTATCTACATTTTCGTCTTCAATCATAGATTTATAAAGACTTTCCCCCATGGCTATTTCCTTTTTAGGGGTAATCAACTTCATCCCTACTGCCGGCACCAAAAAAGTAGAGGAAAGATAAATTAACAGTATCATTCCTACCAAGATGCCCGTTAAGGTAAGCCAGTTAAGACGCATCAGACTATCCTTGAATCCGGTTTTCTGAGCGTCAACAGAAGTCTTCACTTCCTGCCAGTGACTATTAGATTGATCCATTACTATATAAGCAGTGGATTGCTTATTGAGGTAGATGAAGGCCTTAGTATTATTTTTATTGTAATGACATTCTTTCAAAGCAAAATACAACGGCTTCTCGGATTGTTCTATATCAATGATATAAATTACCCCCTTATCTATTTCTACCGATACTTCGTAAGGCTTTGAAGTACTGCCTCCATAAAATTCTATCCTATCGTTTACCACTAGTATAATTGTATTAAATAACGAAACCTAAATCAAGAAAATCAGCAATATCCTCGCCTGTTGCATTGTCATAATCATGTTGGGCCTGTACCAGTTCATCAAAAGAGTAGTTGCCAATCATAGCAATATTATTAGCAATATAAGTAAGGGTTCGGGTAATAGCCCATGAAAAACCTAGACCTAAAGTAAGTACAACAATAAAGAAATTACCAATCATCAAGCCTGCATATCCACCTCCAGTAGCATTGGAACGAAACATAACTCCTCGACCATTTTGATACAGTTCTAGATTGTTGACATAATAATCAAAGATATTCTTCTGCCACCAGAACCCATATATGCCTAAAGTGAAAATAGTTAGAAAATACCCCTTAAAGTTTAGCCAGAAATATTCGGCTCCATCACCAGTATATCGGAATTCTGCATTGCCGATACGGACATTGCCCAATACATATCTCCTTAGATCCATCTTGAACCAGGCACTATAAAATCCAAGCGTAATAACTGAGAAAAATATACCTTTCAGAAAAAGCATAAATAGCTCTTTTCTGTCACCGGCATAGCCAAACCGGATACCACGCCAAACTGTTTTAGCCATTCTATACTTGTAAGAACCATGAATAGCAACAGGAACTATTACTGCTAATAATAAGTAGAAAAATAATAAGGCAAACTGTTTCAACCCTTTACTTAAAAAGAAGAATCCAATTATAAGTACAACTAATAAAATGAAAGCTTTAATGTAACCTTTGAACATTTCTTTACCAGTTCCAGTAAACGATAATGGATGTTCTTCAAAAACGGTCTGACTATATAGGTATTGCAATTTTGCTGCTTTAGCCCAGGGA
This sequence comes from Chitinophagaceae bacterium, assembly GCA_947447815.1. Lineage (GTDB taxonomy): Bacteria > Bacteroidota > Bacteroidia > Chitinophagales > Chitinophagaceae > CANFLJ01. Next base: position 1,460 of record CANFLJ010000055.1, read on the forward strand.
TAATACAATCCTAAGGTCAAAATGATGAGAATGGAGTTTACAATCTGTATCTTAAAAAGATCGATTCCCTTACCTGTAAAAGATAAATTATAAAGGTTTGCTTCTGTTTTAGTGTCCATAGCTAGTGTTTATTTGCGATAAAAATAAGGAAATCATTAAAAAAATTACATTAATGTAAAAATAATTTATTTTCACCCCATATATCTGCAATAATGAATAGTAAGATGAGTAATCTCCTCAAGATTATACTGTTGATTTCTGTTATTAATATTTCCTGTAACAAATCAGACGAAGCTTCGAATAATCAAATTGTAACGCTTGATGTACATACCGCAGTGACTATGAAGGAGGTGGCTTATGGAAGCGATTCTTTACAAAAGCTAGATATTTATCTTCCTGCTAGCAGAAGCATTGATAGTACAAAAATTTTGTACCTTATACATGGAGGTGCATGGGTAGCTGGCGATAAAAAGGATTTCGATTCAAATGTAGTTGCTTTAAAAGCTCTTTTACCACAATACGCTTTTGTAAATATCAATTACAGATTAGCCAGTTTAACCGGTATCAATGAATGGCCTACCCAAATGAATGATGTAAATGCAGCCATCGATTATGTAATGAATAAGAGTAGTTATTACCAGATAAACAATGCTAAATCGGCCGTGATGGGCGACAGTGCAGGTGGGCAACTTGCTTTATTAAAAGGATTTAAGTACAATGGTACAGGCATTATACATGCGGTAGTTGACTTATTTGGACCAACCGACATGATGGATTTTTACAATAACCCAAGCAATCCTAATTATCCGCTTTTGTTACAGATTTTTATGACTGGAACACCCACCACCAACTATAATAATTTTCTAAGTGGCAGTCCATTGTATTTTGTAAACAACACCAATCCTCCTACCATTATTTTTCATGGAACAGCCGATTCTACAGTGCCTATTCATCAAAGTGATAGCTTGAATAACCGACTTATTAATGCAGGTGTAACCAATCAATACATTGTTTATCAAGGAGAGGGACATGGCTGGACCGGCAATAATCTTACGGACACTTATAATAAGCTGGTAGCATTTCTGGTTGCTAATAATAAATAATGTATTGATCTTTATAGTACTTAAAAGAAAAGAGAGCGGCTTCTGGTTTGAAGCCGCTCTCTTTATATATGTATGTATTTACTTAAAACTTATTACTTAATATATAAAACTTACTTAGTCCATTTTCTTAGAATCTTCTATAAACTTAGCCAATCCGATATCAGTTAAAGGATGTTTTAATAATCCTAAGATAGAATCTAAAGGACAGGTACATACATCGGCACCTGCTTCGGCACAACGGATGATATGATTTGGGTTGCGAATAGAAGCAGCCAGAATCTGCGTTTCAAATCCCTGGATGCTATAAATGTTTGCAATTTGTTCTATCAATTGTACGCCATCCCAACCACTATCATCTATTCTTCCTAAGAAAGGAGACATATAAGTAGCTCCTGCTTTTGCTGCAAGTATTGCCTGTCCGGCAGAGAATATCAGGGTACAATTGGTTTTGATACCATTGTCAGAGAACCATTTAATTGCTTTGATACCATCTTTGATCATCGGTATTTTAACCACGATGTTTGGATGGATAGCAGCAAGCTTCTGACCTTCTTCCACCATAGATTTAAAATCTACCGAAAGTACTTCGGCACTTATATCTCCATCTACTATATCGCAGATAGTTTTGTAATGATTAAGAATGTTTTCGGTTCCTTTGATACCTTCTTTAGCCATCAAAGAAGGGTTGGTAGTAACGCCATCTAAAATTCCCAATTCATTAGCTTCTCTGATATGAGCAAGGTTTGCTGTGTCGATAAAAAATTTCATATACTTTATTTAATGTTTGTCAATTTAGGCTGCAAATGTGCAATAATTTGAGGAAATAACCTTTAAAGGTTTTGGGGAGTAACTGGTTTCGGGTTGCTGATTGCAAGTTACAAGTAGTTAAAAAGCTTTTCCGAAACCGGAAACTGGCAACCTGAAACAAAAAAAGGTCTGATTATAAATCAGACCTTTTAAATATGCTTATTTGTATAATTATACTTTAAAGTGAGCAAACGCTTTGTTCGCTTCAGCCATACGATGAGTATCTTCTTTCTTTTTGAATGAAGCACCTTCCCCTTTGCTAGCAGCAACGATTTCGTTTGATAATTTGTCGGCCATTGTTTTTCCGTTTCTTTCACGGCTATATCTGATTAACCATTTGATAGAAAGAGATATTTTTCTATCCGCTCTTACTTCAGCAGGGATTTGAAAAGTTGCTCCACCAATTCTGCGGCTTCTAACTTCTACAGCAGGTGTTACATTTTGTAATGCTCTTTTCCAAATTTCATAACCATCTTCGTTGGTTATTTTAGATACTTTATCTAAAGCATCATAAAAAATGGTGAATGCAGTACTTTTTTTACCTTCCCACATTAGGTTGTTTACAAAACGAGTAACAAGTGTATCGTTATATTTTGCATCTGGTGCTAACGGTAACTTTTTGGCTTGTGCTTTACGCATGTTTTTAATTTTTAATTAAGCTGAATTTCTTCAAGTATTAAAACTTTACTCAGCGTTATGATGAAATTTATTTCTTAGCTTTTTCCTTCTTAGTACCGTATTTAGAACGACTTTTCTTTCTGTCCTTCACACCTGCAGTATCTAAGCTACCTCTTACGATATGATAACGTACCCCTGGCAAATCTTTCACACGACCACCACGTATTAATACGATAGAGTGCTCTTGTAAGTTATGACCCTCACCTGGGATGTAGGCAATCACTTCAATTTTGTTTGTCAAACGAACTTTAGCAACTTTTCTCAAAGCTGAGTTTGGTTTTTTAGGTGTAGTTGTATACACTCTTGTACAAACTCCTCTGCGCTGAGGACAAGCATCAAGTGCTCTTGATTTGCTCTTTGCTCTGATAATCTCGCGACCTTTTCTAACTAGTTGTTGTATAGTAGGCATTATTGACCTTTATTTTTTGGGACGGCAAAAGTAAGAGCCTTTAGTATATCAACCAAATTTATAATAAAATAAATGTAGAATAAGTTTTTTCTTAGCATTATTTTATCAACTTTTCGGCTCTTTTGCCCTCATTTATCTGAATCCTTTCATTCCAGGGAAGCCACCCATCGGCATTTTGCTGAGCATTCCCATCATTTTTTTCATTTGTTCAAACTGCTTGATAAACGCGTTCATCTCCGCAATATCCTTTCCACTTCCCTTTGCTATCCTGTTTTTTCTACTGGTAGTCAGTAAGTCAGGATTTGCTCTTTCGGCAGGGGTCATAGATTGTATCATGGCCTCTATTCCTTTGAAACTGTTATCGTTGATGTCTACATTATTCAATTGATTGCCAATACCGGGCATCATGGACATTACATCTTTCAAATTACCCATTTTCTTTATCTGCTGTAGTTGCTCGTAGAAATCCTGGAAATCAAACTTATTCTGTTTTATCTTTTTCTCCAGCTTCTTGGCTTGCTCATCATCATAAGCACCTTGAGCTCTTTCTACCAGGGAGGCAATATCACCCATACCCAGTATACGTTGCGCCATACGTTGCGGATAGAAAATGTCGATAGTGTCCATTTTCTCCCCACTACTTACAAATTTGATGGGCTTATTTACGGTATACTTAATAGTTAATGCTGCTCCTCCACGGGTATCACCATCTAATTTAGTCAATACAACTCCGGTAAAATCCAGACGGTCATTGAAGGCCTTAGCAGTATTTACCGCATCCTGACCTGTCATGGAATCCACCACAAAAAGAATCTCACTTGGATTTACTGCTTTTTTAATGTTTGCAACCTCGGTCATCATCACTTCATCTACTGCCAAACGACCCGCAGTATCTATGATGATTACGTTTTTGTTGGTGCTCTTTGCCTGCGCAATAGCATTTTGTACAATGGATACTACGTCTTTATTCTCCCTTTCAGAATAGATAGGAACACCAATCTGTTCGGAAAGTACAGTCAACTGATCTATCGCCGCCGGACGATATACATCGGCTGCTACCAATAAAGGAGATTTTCCTTTCTTGGTTTTAAGATAATTAGCCAGTTTACCAGAGAAAGTAGTTTTACCACTACCCTGCAAACCTGCTATCAGTATAATGGTAGGATTGCCATTCAGCGATAACTCAGCTTCTTCGCCACCCATCAGTTCCGTCAGTTCGTCCTGCACTATTTTTACCATCAACTGACCCGGACTGATAGAGTTTATTACTTTCTCCCCTACTGCTTTGTCTTTAATTTTATCGGTAAACTCTTTAGCAATCTTAAAGTTCACATCGGCATCTATCAATGCTCTTCTGATGTCCTTTACCGTATTTGCTATATTAAGGTCTGTAATCCTAGCCTGACCTTTGAGGTTCTTGAAGGCTGATTCTAATTTTTCGGTTAAATTCTTAAACATGAAAATCCAGTTGTTATTGATTCAATACAGTCTATAAAAATTAAAGTGAACTGATAAGTTCACCTTAAAATAGTTTGCAAATATATATGTTGGAGATTTCTATTTGGATTTAACCCAGAAAAACCCTCAATCCCTGACAGCCCTGATTTGATCTTAACTTAAAAATAGCCTTGTCTTTTATCTGTCTTACTCTTTCTCGGGTCAGATTGAATCTTTCGCCAATATCTTCCAGAGTCAGGCTATTCTCTACTCCTATTCCAAAGAAATAACAGATTACTTTTTTCTGTCTTTCGGTCAGGTTATTCATAGCCATCTGAATCTCTTTCGTAAGCGATTCGCAATGATCTAGTTGTTTGTCTGTTTTATCTGCATTGGGATTTTCCATGATATCTACCAGCGCATATTCTTCTCCATCCTGCATGGGCGAATCCATACTAACAGAACGTTGATTGCTGGAGAGCATATCTTTTATTTCCGATAAATCCATTTGCAGCATTTCGGACAGCTCTTCTTCGCTTGGCTCTCTTTCGTTTTGTTGTTCAAAAGCCTGTTTGGCATTGTTTATCTTATTGCTTAGTCCAATTTTATTGAGGGGTAAACGAACCACTCTACTTTGTTCTGCTAAGGAAAGAATAATACTTTGTCTGATCCACCATACAGCGAAGGAGATGAATTTGAAGCCCTTAGTTTCATCAAACTTTAAAGCTGCTTTAATTAATCCAACATTGCCTTCGTTGATTAAATCGGAAAGACTCATTCCTTGATTCTGGTATTGTTTGGCTACAGAAACTACAAATCGCAGATTCCCGTTTACCAGTCTATCCAGTGCAGCCTGATCGCCTAGTTTTATCCTCACTGCAAGTGCGGCTTCCTCGTCGGGGGAAATAAGTCGGACCTTCGAAATCTCCTGCAAATACTTATCCAATCCATCATTAGCCCTATTGGTAATAGACTTGGTTATTTTCAGCTGACGCATTCCCATAAACAATCGTTTTAATACACGTGAACAGTCGTTTTTCTGTAGTAATTTTTCAAATTGGCAGAGCCAAAGTATGAATTTAATTAATTTTAACAAAATATTTTTTGAAAGATGGAAAATAAAACACACTCAAATGCAGAGGTATCCACTTTTTAAGCACTCACTATTGTTCATTAATATAAAAAACATTTGCATGGTATCGATTATTTTATATTATTGCACCCGTTCACATAATAGATAAATGAAGATAGATGAGTAAAAGACAATTGTTTACATTAGAATTTCCCGTACGTTGTTCTCCAACAATTTTGTGGGAATTTTTAAGCACTCCAAGTGGTTTGCAGGAGTGGTTTGCCGACGTAGTAAATGTACGTGATGGCATATACAGTTTTGCATGGAGTGGAGGCGCACCCGATAAAGCTAAATTATTAGAAATAAAATTAGAAGAAGTAGTACGTTTTCAATGGATGCATTTTGATGCCAAAGAATACTTTGAATTCAAGATTACCAAGACGGAAATTTCTAACCAAACAATACTGGTAATCTCCGATTTTGCCGAAAAGAATGAGGTGAAAGATCAAAGCAGATTGTGGGAATACCAGATTAAAGAATTATTTCACCGTTTGGGCGCATAATAATTAAGAAAGTTTTTGTACAAAACATATTGAGGCTGTATCAGACATCACTGTTTGAGCAGCCTTTTTCTTTTGTGCTATTTAGTTTTTCTTTTTTTAGTTTTTGTACTTGTATTCATTTTTAATTATTAATTCTTAATTTTTAATTAGAACCTCTATTCCTCCTTATATATCCTTGTATTCCATTATCACATTACCAAATAAGCTATTTTCGCGGCACAATTATCACATATGTATTTACAACGTAGAAACAGAATCAGTAGAACAAATGCTACTATCAGAAGTCTTGTAGCAGAAACTACCCTTACGCCGAACGATTTTATTGCTCCCCTATTTATAGATGAAGGAACGAATGTAAGAACGGAGATTTCTTCCATGAAAAACTACTATCGTCTTTCATTGGATCTTACTATTTTGGAGGTAAAAGAATTGTGGGCACTCGGTATCAAATCAGTTCTGTTGTTTGTAAAATGCAGTGACGATTGCAAGGATAATACCGGCAAAGAAGCCTGGAACGAAAATGGTTTGATGCAACGTAGCATAAAAGCTATTAAAGCTGCCGTACCCGACATGCTGGTAATGACCGATGTAGCATTGGATCCCTATTCTATTTATGGTCATGATGGCATTGTAAAAGATGGCGAAATAGTAAACGACGAAACCGTAGAAGCCCTGGTAAGAATGAGTATTAGCCATGCTGCTGCCGGTGCCGATTTTGTAGCCCCTAGCGATATGATGGATGGACGTATAGGTGCTATCAGAGAAGGATTGGAGCAGAACGGATTTACCAAAACAGGCATCATGGCCTATAGTGCCAAGTATGCTTCCTGCTTTTATGGCCCTTTTAGAGACGCATTGGATTCTGCCCCTGGTTTTGGTGATAAAAAGACTTATCAGATGGATTATGCCAACCGTAGAGAAGCCATAAAAGAAACCCTGATGGATGTAGCCGAAGGTGCCGATATAGTGATGGTAAAACCTGCTATGGCATATCTGGACATTATCAGAGAAATAAGAGATAAGGTAGATATTCCAGTAAGCGCCTACCACGTAAGCGGCGAATATGCCATGATAAAAGCGGCTGCTGAAAGAGGCTGGATAGACGAGGATAAAGCTATATTAGAAAGTCTTACTTCCATCAAAAGAGCAGGTGCCGATTTGATAGCTACCTACTTTGCAAAAGACGCTGCAAAATTGCTGGCTAAGTAGTAAGCCTTATTGCATTTGTATGCTTTAGTTTTTACTTTTTGTTTATTTCTTTTTACTTGATTTTGGGCGTTCCGCTGAAGCGGCCGTTCCAGCTTTTCCTATCTATTGCTACCACTTGTATCCTCTTCAGTTTTAAAGTATGCTCAGTGGTGGTAGCAATAGGATATTCCCTGCTGGCA
>CANFLJ010000056.1 GCA_947447815.1 Chitinophagaceae bacterium
TGCAAATAAAGTGTATTTAAAGAATAATATTAATTTTTTAATCCACCAGTGTAAACAACAAAAAGTAGAGAACTTAGGTTTGAATAAATTTTAGAAAAAGACGTTTTTAGTAAATGGACAAACAAATCAAAAGCACTAAGCTAGGAAAGACGATACAATTAATACTTCATTTAAACTAAATCTGGCAGAAACAGTATTACCGATGTTTTAGGTAATGTAATTTCTGCTTAAACTTTAAATGCAATCATTTGTTTAAATTTACTTATACATTTACAAATCAAATAATCAACAAATAAATCAATTATATCATGAATAAATTTGAAGTAAAAGCATTTGGTACTGCCGCAATAGATGCGGACTTAAAACCTATGAACATTGAGCGTAGAGAAGTAACTGCAAAAGACATTGAAATAGAGATACTCTATTGCGGTGTTTGTCATTCCGATTTACATACTGCCCGCAATGATTGGGGCGGCACTATTTATCCTGCCGTTCCCGGACATGAGATAGTAGGCAAAGTAGTAAAAGTAGGTAGTGAAGTTACCAAACTAAAAGTAGGAGACTATGCAGGAGTAGGTTGTCTGGTAGATTCCTGCAGGGAGTGTAATAGTTGCAAACATGATCTGGAACAATATTGTCTGAATGGCTTTACCGGAACCTATAATGGTCAGGAAAAGTACTTGGGTAATCAGACTTTTGGTGGCTATTCCGAAAAGATAGTAGTAGACGAACACTTTGTACTAAAGGTGCCTGCCAATCTGAATATGGCTGCAGTTGCCCCATTGCTTTGTGCAGGTATTACTACCTGGTCGCCATTGCGCCACTGGAAAGTAGGAAAAGATAGTAAAGTAGCCGTAGTAGGTTTGGGTGGACTTGGTCATATGGCCATAAAACTGGCAAAGGGTCTTGGTGCGCATGTTGCTTTATTTTCCAGAACACCTGGCAAAACTAAAGACGCCCTTGAGTTAGGTGCTGATGAAGTAATTATTTCAACCGATGACGCACACATGAATTCGGTAAGAGGTAAGTATGATTTGATTATTGATACTGTTCCTTATGTACATGATTTGAATCCTTATATAAATACCTTAAGCGTAAGTGGAACATTGGTAGTAGTGGGTTATTTAGGCGGATTAGAACCTTTGTTGAATACCGTACCAATGATTTTGGGTAGAAAGTCGGTAGCAGGTTCTGTAATAGGAGGAATAGCGGAAACACAAGAAATGCTGAACTTCTGTGGAGAAAATAATATTGTGTCGGAAATAGAGGTTATCAATATACAGGACATCAATATAGCCTACGAAAGAATGCTGAAAAGCGATGTTCGTTATCGTTTTGTAATAGACATGAATTCATTGAAATAAATTAATAGCCCTACCAATACCAGGAAATAGGCTATCAGTTAAAAGCGCTGTAAGGACTCAAAGTTCTGCAGCGCTTTTTTGTTGGAGGTATTATTGTTTGACTACGATTTTATATAGAAAAATTGCCTTAATACCAGCTTGGCTTTAACCCTAGCATAAAATCTTCGCTTGTTATTCTATCAAATGTTACATTTGCAACTCTAAAATAAACATTACGCTCAATGGCACAGAAAATCAAAGTAGCAAATCCGGTGGTAGAACTGGATGGTGATGAGATGACAAGAATCATCTGGAAATTCATCAAAGACAAATTAATTCTACCTTATCTAGAGCTTGATATCAAGTATTATGATCTTGGAATGGAATATCGTGATGAAACCAACGATCAGGTTACAGTAGATGCTGCAAATGCCATAAAACAATATGGTGTAGGTATTAAATGTGCTACCATTACGCCAGATGAAGCGAGAGTGGAAGAGTTTAAATTGAAACAAATGTGGAAGAGCCCTAATGGCACTATCCGTAATATACTGGATGGAACGGTTTTCCGTGAACCAATTGTGTGCAAAAATGTACCAAGACTGGTTCCTAACTGGACTGCCCCTATCTGCATTGGTCGTCATGCTTTTGGAGATCAGTACAGAGCTACCGATTTTGTAACCAAAGGAAAAGGTAAGCTGACTATTAAGTTTGAAGGAGAAGATGGTACTAAACAAGAATTTGAAGTGTACAACTTTAAAGGGGATGGCGTAGCAATGGCTATGTATAATACCGATGAAAGTATTGCTGGTTTTGCACGTTCTTGCTTCAATCAGGCATTGACTAAAAAATGGCCTTTATACTTATCTACCAAGAATACTATTCTTAAGAAATATGATGGTCGATTTAAAGACATCTTTGAAGATATTTATCAAAATGAATTCAAGGCTAAGTATGCTGAAGCGGGTATTACCTACGAGCACCGTCTAATCGATGACATGGTTGCATCTGCACTTAAGTGGAATGGTAACTTTGTATGGGCTTGTAAGAACTATGATGGTGATGTACAAAGCGATACAGTAGCGCAAGGTTTTGGTAGTCTTGGTTTAATGACCTCTGTTTTAATTACTCCTGATGGACAAACTATGGAAGCAGAAGCTGCACATGGTACCGTAACACGTCACTACCGTGAACATCAAAAAGGAAAACCAACTTCTACTAACCCAATTGCATCCATTTTTGCATGGACAAGAGGATTGGAGTTCAGAGGTAAATTAGATAACAACCAAGAGTTAATCAACTTCTGTCATGCCTTGGAAGCTGTTTGTATTGAGACAGTAGAAAGCGGCAAGATGACTAAAGATTTAGCGGTTTGTATCTATGGTAATAAAGTAAACCATGGCGAACACTATCTTTATACTGAAGAATTCTTAGATGCTTTGGATGCCAATTTGAAAACAAGACTGAGTTAAATACAAATTTGACAATTTGAAGATTTGATAATTTGAAAATTGAATACATAAAACAAGGGCTGTTGCAGTAATGCGACAGCCCTTGTTGTTTTATTGTTTATCTAGCTATTAGAATTCAATATATAACAAAGCAAAAACAGAATTGCTTGACTCGTGAATTCAATCCCAATGTATCTGTATTACGCCTTGCCTATTGCCTCTTTGCCTGATGCCTTGCATTCCTTTGTGCCTTGTATTATAAAACGTCTTCCATTAAAAAGCTTAATTGTTTATTTGTAGTAGTTGGTAGGAATTCAATTACTTCAAAGTCTGCCAGATTGTTTTGTTTGAAAGGATCTTCATTGAGTACTTCTTCCAGCAGTGCCTTATCTTTTAAGTTGGAAAGAATAATACCCCCTGTACGAGGCACCCTCCTACCCGATGCAATGAAGTTGCCTAACTTGTACTGTTTCTTTAAAAACTCTACATGTGGCACTAAATTCTTTTCTATTTCTTCGATAGAGACTTTGTAGTTTACGAGTATGATAAACATAATTGATTGTTGTGATTAAATAATGCGCAAAACTAGACAACTGAAACGGGGAAATAAATGACGAATGATAGTTTATGGAGAAAATATTGGAAGGATAAGCGATTGAATGCTCGAAGGGATCTTTTATTCTATATTACTTTTAATAACTATCATTATGATTCTGCATGAAAAGAAAACCCCATTATTTTAATCAAATGTTAATTTGACTTATTATTGTAACTGCTGAGCAACGGATACTGAATATTAAATATCTACTAAATAAGTGGAAATAATTTGAAGCATTTACGAAGGATTTAAGTTTTTCGCACCTCTAACTACATTAAATATGAGTATAATCAGCAACAAGTGGAATATTAGGGGGATTATTATAGGTTTTTCATTAGTACTATCTTCTTTACTAATGTCTATTAATGTGCATTCTCAGGAGCATAAAGATACTCTTCAATACTGTAAAGGGTTGAAAGATGCTGGCAACATAAAAGACTCTTACCGCATATTGAAGACCTATATAAACAAACATCCTAAAGATTTCAATGCTACATGGTTTATTGCTAAACTAGCATATTGGAACTGGGAGATTGAAAACGCAAAAGAATACTATCAAGCAGCATTGGATATGCAACCTACCAATTATTATCTAAAACTAGACTATGCTATGATGCTCGTAGATATTGGCGATTTAAATAAGAGTATAAAATATTTATTACAGTATGTTTCTTATGATAGTTTATCGAAAGATGCTCAACTATATTTGGCAAAAGCATATTATTGGAAAGGCAATACAGAAGCAGCTTTAAAAGTGCTAAATCACCTTCCTAGTACTTTTAAAAATAATGAATCGGCAGAAGCTTTAAAAAATGAAATAATTTTAGTAAAAGCTGCTAATTGTAGTATTCAAACTGGTTATGATTTTGATAATCAGCCGCTTAAGCACTTTTATACAGGTGCTACTTACTCAAAGTTTAACAACAGTCTATTGAACTGGGCAATCGCTATTCAAAATAACCAATTTAAAACAGATAGTACGAACAACAATTCATATATCATTGAAGCAAGTAACAAATTTACTTTTTTCAATCTAGGAATGCAGATAAATACTCGAATAGGACTATCCATTCTGCCATTTGCAAGTATTAATACTTTCGAAGGTGCACTAAATTTTCGTAAGAAAATATACAAAGGATTTTCATTATTATTAGCAGTAGATAGAAAACCATATTTCTTTACCGTTAGCAGCACTCAGCAAGCTGTTGTACCAACTACGTTAATCGCCGCTATTGCGGTAGACAATTTCAAACAATTCAGTAGTAATATCCAGTATCAGCAACAGCTGTTTGACGGCAATACTATTAAATCATTTTCAGCATGGGTATTGAGTCCAGCTTTGAAACTCAATAAGTTTTCCATCAAAGCTGGATACGCCTATCAACAGGCAGATGCTGATATAAATAATTATACTACCAACAAATCTATCGATAGTTTGATTGCTCATTATGCTACACCAATTACGGGATATTATATTCCATACTTTACCCCAAAATCGCAAGAGATACATAGTGTTTTGTTGTGGTTAAACTACAAATCATCTGGTAGGTTTTCTATTACTGCAACAGGAAGTTATGGCTTATATGCAACCTTATTAAACCCATGCTTGTATCTGAATATCAATTCAATTAATAAACCAATTATTGACAAAGGTTATATCAGTCAAACCTACACCCCTATTGATGCAAGCTTAAAAGTGCTGTATAAATATAATGAACGGGTGTCGGTCAATGCTTCCTATGAATATCAAATGACAAACTATTATACTGGACAATTTATTAATGCTACTGTAAATATTTTATTACCATGAGCACCAATAAAAAACTAGATAATCTTTTCGAGTTCTCTGAGGCCAAGGATATCAGAACTTCCGACAAACTAGTGCTGTTGACATTGGTTATTGCAGGTTGTATCTGTATTTTAAGATTTGGAGACTGGTGGTTTCGTAAAGCACATATTGGTTCTTTTTGGTTATTTATTTTACTGAGTGTTTGCTTCTGGTATAGCATATTAAGATTAATACTTATCTGGATTAATTATCTGATGATCAAAAAGCCTCCTCATATTCCTGCTGCAAAGGGTTTAAGGGTTGCTATATTTACTACCAGTAGTCCTGGTGAACCATTGGAGATGTTTGAGAAGACATTGGCTGCCTGTAAAAACATAACCTATCCTCATACTACTTATTTACTGGATGACACTAAAGATCCTGCATTCCGTGCCTGTGCTGAAAGACATGGGGCAGTATGGCTGGAACTAATTGGTATACCTGGTGCAAAGGCAGGTAAGATAAATGCTGCATTACAGAAAACTACTGAAGATATAATATTGGTTTTAGACCCCGATCATATTCCTTTCCCTAACTTCTTTGAACATACATTAGGATATTTTCAGGATGAGCAGGTTGGGTTTGTTCAGGTGGCTCAAGCATACTATAATCAGTATCGCTCTTTTACTGCATTGGGTGCAGCACAACAAACTTATACCTTTTACGGGCCTACTCAAATGGGACTCTTTGGAATTGGTGGTTCTGTTGCTATAGGTTCTAATTGCACCTTCCGTAGAAAAGCTTTAGAGAGTGCTGGAGGACATGGGATAGGACTGGCTGAAGACCTTATAACCTCAATCCGTATACATGCTGCAGGATGGAAATCTATTTACAATCCTGTTGTAATAAGCAGAGGTTTAGTACCAGAAGATTTCGGTTCTTTTTGTAAACAACAATTAAAATGGTCCAGAGGTGTATTTGAAGTAACTTTTGTAGAGATACCAAAACTATTCAAGAAGCTTACAGGTTGGCAAAGATTATCTTACACTACCATTGGAACGTACTATTTAGTAGGAGCTACTTCCTGCTTTTTTACGCTACTCCCTTTCTTCTTTTTTATTACTGGGATTATGCCAGCACAGATGGAATTTAATGAGTTCTTTATAAGAGGAGGACTAATAGTAGTAATAGCCATTGCCATCTATATTTATGTACAAAGATGGATGAGTCATGCCCCTTCTGAAAGGGGATTACACTTTAATGGAATGATTCTTAAATATGCTTGCTGGCCCGTATTCTTTTTAGGCTTTTTATTGAGTGTAGTAGATGCAGATATACCTTATATACCCACTGCTAAAAAAGCAGCAGTAGGTTCCTTCACTCCATTTGCCAGACCACTGGTTATACATGTATTTTTATTTATAGTTGCCATCATTTGTATTTTCATAGCCAGAAAGTATTACTTAACTGAAGCACAGTTATTAGCTACCCGCGAAATAACCTGGGCAATGGTAGGGTTTGCATTACATTCTTTCATCATGTCGATAGGTGGTATATATGCTGCCGCTGAAGCTTGGAGTATGAAATCGGAAGACAGCTGGGATACTGTAGATTTATCAAAAATTAAAGTGTAAGTTATGACATCAAAATCAAAAAGAATTGCGTACACCTTAGTGGCCTTGGTACTAGGCATAGGGATTGTAATGGCATTAACTTTAGCAGGAGAAAAGACCAAAGGTCCTATTGAAACAATCTTGACTAAAGCCAGTGATGCGGTAACGACTGTAGAAGATAAGATTATTCTGGAAGAGAAGACTGATAAACGAATTGATAAATTGAAGTGGTTAAAAACGTTGACCACCAATGACAAAAACTGGTATAAGCACAACAAAGCGATATTCTTTGGTGCTTTTGATAATAATACGGAGAAATCATTTCAACCGGTGATAGATCTGGAGGATACTTTACACACTACTTTTCCTTTAATACATTTATACTCAGCCTGGGGTAGCAAGCCCGAACATCAGTTTCCTAAAAGCAAGATTCAAAATATTCTAGAGCTTGGTTCTATCCCCGTAATTACCTGGGAGCCTTGGCTTGCTTCTTTTGACAATGAGGCACACCCCGAACTGAAGCCTGTAGATAAAAGAGATAAAGACGGCATGGCCGATGTAGCCAATGGAGTATATGATTTTTATATCAAGAAATGGGCACTCCAAGCAAAGAAAGTAGGTCCTATATTTATTCGTTTAGGTCACGAGATGAATGACCCTTACCGTTATCCATGGGGACCTCAGAATAATACTGCTGCCGAATATATTGCTGCATGGAAACACGTATACAATGTGTTTAAAGAAGTAGGTGCTACTAATGTAATCTGGACCTGGAGCCCACACCCTGCTTATGGTTACTTTAAAGATTATTATCCTGGTGATGCCTTTGTGGACTATGTGGCCATTGGTACCCTAAACTATGGCCCGGTAGCATCGTGGGCTAAGTGGTGGAGCTTTGATGAGATATTTGGAAAGTATTATGCAGAGCTATCTTCCTTTAAAAAGCCCATAATGTTGTCGGAGTTTGGCAGTCTTTCTTTTGGTGGTAGTCGTAGTAAATGGTTTGGTGAAGCACTAAAAGATATGCCTAAGAAATACCCAGCTGTGAAGTCGATATTATTCTTCCATTTTGATGCGGATAAGACTACCACTCAGCAAGTACTGGACTGGTATATTATTGATGACAAAGCAGTTATAAAATCTATCACTAATCAGGTAAATAACTGGAATGACAGTTTGAAGGTAGGGAAGAAGTAAAGTAAATACAAGGCAATGAGGCAATAGGCAAAGAGGCAAGGAGGAATACAAATTGAAGGCACAAAACCACAGAGGGGAGTAATTAATAATTAAAAATTAATAATTAAAAATTGAATACAGAACGGAGAGAGAAACGCACGGGATTGTACTGTTTTTATAACTGGGATTAACTCATTAGCATAGGCTTGTGATTTGTTCGCGAGACCTTCTGCCTAATCAGCGAAGCCTTTTAATCACTTAGGAATAGGGATTAACTCATTAGCTTAGGTTTGTGATTTGTTCGCGAGACCGACTGCCGACTCAGCGAAGCCTTTTGAACAGTCAGGAATAGGGGTTAACTCATTAGCTTAGGCTTGTGATTTGTTCGCGAGACCGTCTGCCGACTCAGCGAAGCCTTTTGAACAGTCAGGAATTGGGGTTAACTCACCAGCATAGGCTTGTGATTTGTTCGCGAGACCTTCTGCCGACTCAGCGAAGCCTTTTGAACAGTCAGGAATTGGGGTTAACTCACCAGCATAAGCTTATGATTTGTTCGCGAGACCGTCTGCCGACTCAGCGAACCCTTTTGTACAGTCAGGAATAAGGATTAACTCTCCAGCATAAGCTTATGATTTGTTCGCGAGACCGTCTGCCGACTCAGCGAACCCTTTTGATTGTTTAGAAATTGCGATTACAATGGCAATCTATGGCTTGTAAATTTTTAGGAATATCTATAATTCATACACAAGCATATTATTTAATAACCTAATAATGATGCGGGATTTTTCTTGTATTGCGCGACGGATAGTAGGGGTATCCTTTTTTTGTTGCGCCCACCCCCATTACATATTTAGGAGTAATTCTGCGCAGCAAAAAAAGATACAACCGGATAGCCGGGCCGGCAGGCGCGCCCAAAATCAA
>CANFLJ010000057.1 GCA_947447815.1 Chitinophagaceae bacterium
AGGATTAGTTCTGGCATATTCTCTTAGTGCCCAACCTATTGCCTTTTGTATAAAAAATTCTTTGCTATTACTGCAATGAAGAATATACTTTGATAATAGCGCCGTATCTGTTGTAGACTTATATGCTTTCTGAAACATAATGCTACAACGTTGCAACCAGAAATTATCTGCTGTTTTATTCCATCTTTCTGTGTAAATAGGAATCTGTTGAGGATATAATTTGAAATAGGGACCAAGCTGTAAAGTAAAAATAGTATCCACCGAATCCCACCAGCTTTTTGTAGTAACCAGATATTCAAAAAAGGAAATAATGTTGATTGTCCAGAGCTTTTTATGTTTAGCAACCAGTTCAATTGCCACATATTGATATTCTCTTTCAGGAAGTTCCCATAGTTCTTTTGCACAACTAATAAGATCTGCCTCTGAAGTAAAAGAATACTTTTTGAAGATAGCCATTTTAAGGGCTCTTCGTAAAGGAGTCTTAATTCCTACAAACTCAAACTGATTGCGCAAATAAGCTTTAGCACCAGCAGCAATATTTACATCGGCATTTGCTTTGAATGATTCAATGATATCAGTAGTAAGTGGATGCATATTGCAAAGTAAAAAGAATAAAAAAGCTGAACGCTAAATGCATAAGGCCGAACGCTAATACAAAATACATACATATTCGTATTACTATTGCCTACTTGCCTATTGCCTCATTGCCTTGTATTAGTTCAACATTAGTTTAGCAAAGTCATCAAACAGATACCTTGAATCATGCGGACCCGGAGTGGCTTCAGGGTGATATTGCACAGAAAATGCAGGCTTGTTTTTAACCTTAATCCCTTCTATGCTATTATCGTTCAGATTAACATGAGTAACTTCTATTTCGGGATGATTCATTACCTCTTCTGTTACTACTCCAAAACCATGATTCTGAGTAGTTATCTCGCACAAACCTGTTACCAGATTCTTTACGGGATGGTTTAATCCTCTATGACCATGATGCATCTTGAAAGTAGCAATATTATTGGCAAGAGCCAGTAACTGATGTCCAAGACAAATACCAAATACAGGTTTATTTTCTGCCAGAATTTCTTTAATAGTTTCTACTGCATAAGGCATAGCAGCAGGATCGCCGGGACCATTGGAAAGGAAGTACCCATTAGGATTAAATTCCTGTAATCTTTTAAAAGATGTTTTAGCAGGATGTACTCTAAGGTGCATGCCTCTATCTACCATACATTTCAAAATATTTTCCTTCACCCCAAAATCCAGTACGGATACTTTCAAGGCCGAATTTGGATCCCCTAATTCATATTCCTCTTTGGTAGATACAATGCCAGCCAACTCTAAACCATCCATATCAGGACAAGCATTCAAAACTTTTTTAGCTTCTTCCAGATCGGTAATCTCGGTAGAAATAAGACAGTTCATTGCTCCTTTATTACGAATATGAGCTACTAATGCCCTTGTATCTATTCCCGAAATGGCTACCAGATTTTGTTCTTCGCAGTAATCCAGTAAAGAACCATCGGCCATATGGCGACTGAATTTACTTTCCAGATTACGAGCAATAAGCCCATTGATAGTTACCGATTTACTTTCTACATCGGTATTCTTTACACCATAATTACCAATATGGGCATTATTCATGATAAGCACCTGACCAGTATAACTAGGATCTGTAAACACTTCCTGATAGCCTGTCATTCCGGTATTAAAACAAATTTCACCCGTTACAGTGCCGGTTTTACCAAACGATTGGCCATAAAATACATGTCCATCTTGTAGCATTAAGATGGCAGAAGGAGTATTTGTAGAAGTCATTGCTTATTATTGTTTTCTAATAGAGAGATGAAGAAAGTGGCGCAAAAATAATGGTATAGATTGTTATTCAGCATTAAAACATTACCCCTTTTATCCACGTTGAATAATATGCATTGATGGGCTGAATATTTTATCTTTATTAAAAAAAACGCCTGATATTTTAAATCATAATGCAGAAAATAACCTTATTACCTATAAACTTGTACAAGGGGTAGAATATGGAAATTATCCACCAGAATATGTTTTCCATAATAAAGCAAAAGATTTCCGGCAACCAGTAAATATTGTCCGCTCGCCAGAATCTATTTTCCGGGAAAAAGTAGAACCTTTCCGTCTTCCAGTAGAATCTTTCCAAAGAAAAGGAACACTTTTCCGTACTCCAGTAAATGTTGTCCGCAATCCGTAAGAACCTTTCCGCCCTCCAGAACATGTTTTCCGTTGGCGGAAACCCTTATCTGTGTTGAGTTTAAGCATCAGTAGTACGTTTTAGATAAATTACAATACAAAATATTCTTTATCCACTTTATTCCTCATTTTAAAAAAGAAAAGTGGTACTAATACCTTACCATTTCCTAGTTTAGCGCTAGATAGTAATTGTGTAAAAAGATACAGTATGCAATAACATTATTGAGATAATAAAATTTTTGCTTAATAAATTCTAATTTCGATTCAATGTTTTTACCTTAAATAAACCATTATTATAGAATCTTCCCTTTATATCATACATAGAGCGCTGGGTAAAGCGGTATGCTATAATGTAATATATTGATTTATTTAAAGAGCTGCATTATATTGGTATTCAACGGGATTATGGGTCAATTAACAGAAATTCTGTTGTGGTCAACAAAGTATTTATTAAATTTGAATCGTAAGTTATATACAAAATCTATACAATGAAAACAGTATTAGCCATTATTGGTATCCTTATTATACTTGCAGGAGGCTTTAATGCCTGCACAAAATCGACTGTTTACAATAATTATACCGATACGGTTATCCTGCCTTACAATCCCTCTACTCAGGGTACCACTTCTATTATTGGCGATACTACATTGATCACTATCGACAGCATTACTATTCATTATTATAGCACGTCTCCTTGTGCTCCAAGCAACGAGATTTTTTATTTCTGGGTTACATCTCCTAGCCTGCCTGCAAATACTACCTTAAACTGGTATTATGGAGATGGCAATCAGGACTTAGGCAAGAAACTTGGTTCTATAGCAAGTCATTTATATAATTCCGGGGGTAAAAGAACGATGGTATTACAGGTAAATATCAATGGTACAATTGTAACTACCCTTACTACTACTATATTTTCCTGGGGACAGAACGTAACACCTACTGCAGGTTTTTATACCAGTTTAAATAATATTAATGATCCAAACTGGGTGGCTTTTAATAGTACATCCAGTGTAGGCTCTGGGGCTATTATTAGTTATCAATGGGATTTTAATGATGGAAGATTAGATTCTACTTCTATGGCTTATCACGAACATTATTTCCCTAATGTTGCGCAGGATAAACAATATAAAGTAAAATTGACAGCAGTAAGTGAGGCTGGCTGTAAGGGTTCTGTAACACAGGATGTAACTGTTCCCGCAAGTTATAATCTTCCTTGTAGTTTTACTTATCAAAACCAACACCCTTGTAAACCTAGTACTGAAAATACTTATTTTGTAGCTGATAATACAGGAGTGCCTTCAGGCGTGATGTATTTTTGGAATTATTCAGATGGGATAACGGACTCTACCAGAAATTATACTATTAATCATCCGTTTATATATCATGGCACCAAAGCAGTTACTTTAACTATAAAACTCAATGGCAGAACCTTGTGTAATGCTCAACAGGGCGTGTATGTAAATGGAAGTAATGCTACACCAACTTCTTATATATCTCAAGCTACTCCTGATAAAGCACCACATTCTATATTCTACAACAGTGGTTCTTGGGCAGATGATGGATATTCAATTACCAGTTATGTATGGGATTTTGGAGATGGTAATTCTGATACCAATAATAATCCAGGAATTGCACATACCTATGCAGCACCAGGCACTTATACTGCATCTTTAACTACAACAATTGGTGTCTCTGGATGTTCCAATACGGTATCTAAAGTAGTAGTAGTGAATTAATCAGCAACAAACATGATCCTTCAAAATAGAACTAGACTTTTTTATATTTTATTACTACTGATAATAACATCGGGAGTAATGCAGTCCTGTTCTAAATCGGATGTAAATAAAGAAAATAACACCAACTATACAGCACCCGATACCGTACTAAACGGAACCATTAAGTTTACCGATGCACCTTATACTACTTCCAAAGATGGTTTGATTCTTAAATACATAAGTTCTTCGCCTTGCTATCCAAGTAACGAGATCTTCTTTTTTACGGCTGTCCCTAATGGAATTGATACAGTAGGCGTTACCTATTCATGGTATATTCAGGATGGTCCTGACCATCATATTCTTACCGGAAAAAAAGTTCAGTACTTGTATAATACTGCAGGAGGATCGAACTATGTAAAAGTAGAAGCCTATAAAAATGGCAGTATTATAGCAACTGTAGAAACCAGTGTTACTGCTTATGGGCAGAGAGCAAACAACAGAGACGTTGGTTTTCAGATGAATTATGCCACTACTACCAACAAGCGTTATATAGCTTTTAATAGTACTGCACAAAATCCGCTGGATGGTTATATAAATGCATTGTACTGGGATTTTGGAGATGGCACTGGTGATGGCAGCAATAATAAATATCCCAATCACACCTTTCCTTATATCCCTGCAGACATAAATTATAAGGTAACACTATATGTAAACAATAATGCAAACTGTAAGGATAGTGTATCGCATACTATACTGGTTCCTGCTTCTTATTCGCTGCCATGCAAGTATACCTATAGTAGTAAGAATGCCTGTACTACTGGAGAGACATTTACATTTATTGCAGACACTACAGGGGCACCTCAAGGTGCCGATTATGTATGGGATTTCAAGGACTATTCAGTTGGTTTGAAAGGAAATCCTATTAATCATCAATTCGCCTATCCTAATCGTTATGATGTAACATTAAAAATAATGTATCATGGCGTACAGGTTTGTAGTAGATATGATTCAATTTTTGCTGTAGGTCAGCATGTAAAACCTTCCGCCTTTTTTTATGGGACGCCTAAAACCAGCGATAGTTCTTACTGGTTCTTTAACGATCTAAGTACGTTTAATAATGGAGGCTATTTAGACGATATTGTCTGGGATTTTGGCGATGGAAACACCAGCCATCCAAGCAAGTATAGTCCTAGTCAGGATTATAGGTATACCATACAATCTTCCAGAAAAACATATACTGTAAAGATGTTGATTACGGCTATTTCCGGTTGTAAGGATAGTAGTTACTTTAAAGTAACAGTTCCGGGATACTAAGATATACAAATGTGATAATTTGATAATTAGCTAATGTGCTAATAAAAGGCATACAAATACATTAAATAAATAAACAGATGCGAGTCTAGTTATTTTTTTCAAACCTTTTGAACTTATTGAACCAATTGAACTATTTAAACCCCTTTATCCATTAATTCTGATAGAGGTAATAACGTATTTCCCTTCTTTATTTTTCAATAAGATGGTTATATTGAAGTTTCTGGTTTTGCCAGTTATCTTACCAGCAATATACATGGTGCTTGCTGCCTCACGTTGAGAAGTAACTTCTAAGCCATTAATGCTATTATCATTATAAAATGACTTTAGTATAACACCTGCCTGATTCTTACTTACATTTTTAATTTCATCCTTACCAGGCAATGCTAAGTCGATCATATTATCAAAGTAAGCACTGATTTCTGATGTATTTGCAGATTTGAAAGCTTTTACAATCTCATCTGAAGGAGTAGTAGTATTCAAAATGAAAGACATCGTAAGAATACTTATTATTGATAAAAAGGATGCTATTTTCATGATTTATTACTTTTGTTGTTCTGCTATAAAAGCAACCAAAACTATGCCAAACTGATTATAACTAATGCAAAGAGGTACAATTAATCTTATTTGAATACGGGGAGATAGGAGACAGGAGATAGGAGTTAGGAGAAATTTAAAGTAAAATACTATGAAAATTGTCTACTTTAATATTTCCATTTTTATCGTAGTAGATGAAAAGTAATAAAACTAATAGTATAGGCTAGTGTAGTCATGTATGCAAACTGAAACACAGGCCATTTCCAGCTTTTAGTTTCTCTTTTTACTACTGCCAGGGTACTCATACATTGCATAGCAAAAAGGTAAAACATCATTAATGATACAGAGGTTGCAAGCGAATATACCTTCTTGCCTTCGTCATCTACCTGAGCCTGCATTTTTTCTCTTAAGGATGATTTATTGTTTTCTTCTACACTGTAAAGTGTAGCCATAGTACCTACAAATACTTCTCTTGCAGCAAAAGAAGAAATTAATGCAATACCAATCTTCCAGTCGAAGCCTAGTGGTTTGATGGCAGGTTCTATCGATCTTCCCATGATACCTGCAAAAGAATGTTTAAGTTTCTCGGAAGAAAGATTTCTAAGTAAAGAATCCTTTTGTTCAGGATGTTGTACTATTTCCTGCTGAAATTTTTGTTCTATTCTGGAGAAAGAATTTCCGGGACCATAACTGGACAAGAACCAAAGTACCAGGCTAATCATCATGATTATCTTGCCTGCATCCATGATAAATACCTTCACTTTTTCGAACATGGTGATATAAATATTCTTTAGTTGAGGCATGCGGTAAATAGGTAGCTCGAGAATAAAAAAGCTTTTCTCTTTTATATGAACAAACTTACTGATTACATAACTTACTATCAATGCTCCTACTATACCAATCAGGTACAATCCCATCATTACCAATCCTTGCAAGCTAAGAAATCCAAAGTAGTATTTGTTTTCGATAGATAAAGATATCAGAATAGTAAAAACAGGCAATCTGGCACTGCAACTCATCAATGGCGTAATGAGAATAGTAAGTAATCTTTCTTTCTTATTCTCGATATTTCTGGTAGTCATAATGGCCGGAACAGCACAGGCAAAGCCACTAATCATCGGCATAAGACTTTTGCCATTCAACCCCGTTTTACGCATTAATTTATCACTCAGAAAACTAATTCTTGCCATATAACCACTATCCTCCAGGATAGTAATTAGCCCAAACAGAATCATTATCTGTGGTACAAAAACAACTATTCCACTTAAGCCTGCCAGAATTCCTTTTGTAAACAGATTACTCCACCAGGTCTCCGGCAATACACCAGAAATATAATTGGTAATATTATTAAAACCTGCTTCTATCCAATCCATTGGATATTGAGCCAGCCAGAATACGCTTTGAAATAAAGTAAATAGTACGGTCAACAATATCAGGTATCCCCATACTCTGTGAAGAAGGATATTGTCAATTTTATCTGTAAATATTTTTTTATCTTCCGGATGAGGCTCTACTACATTCCTTTTGATTAGTTCCCTGATTTTCTGATACCGCATCAGTACATCATCCGCCTGAGTTTTTAAAGGATTAAAGTTGTTATCCTTTTCTACCTGTTCTATATTTTCCTGTAACTGTTTATCCAAAGGAAAATGCTCATGATTTATCAGATAATGTATCGCTCTGTAGTTGGATGTATCCGGAATCAATTGCTGTAATGCCTTAATAGAACTGTCCGCTATAGACTGTACATCTATAAAATCGGCTTTAGTTTGATAGGTATCTACCGACTTACAAACCTGCGCTATTACTTTTTTGAAAGCTGTAACACCTTTGTTTTTTCTTGGATTAACAGCAACAACAGGTACCCCCAGATCTTTCTGCAAGCTTTCAATATCTATAATGATTCCTTTGCTGGCAGCAATATCATTCATGGTAAGTACCAACACAACGGGTATTTTTAGATCCAGAATCTGACTGCAAAAAAGAAGATTTCTTTTCAGATTGCTGGCATCAGCCACCAGGATGATTATATCCGGCTTGGCAGTACCATCGTTATCAGCATTCATCAATACTTTATATGCCACCCACTCGTCGCTTCTGCGAGGATACAGCGAATAAGTACCGGGCAAATCAATCAGATCGGCATTAATATCTTCACTTATTTGAATGTTTCCTGTTTTTTTATCTACAGTAACACCAGGAAAGTTGCCAACCTTTTGATTCAATCCTGTTAGGAGGTTAAACAATGAAGTTTTACCGCTATTCGGATTACCGACTAATGCTATATTGAAGGATTTTTTTATCACAAAGAGTCGCAAATGTAATCTCTTGTATCTCTATAAAATTACTAATTGAGGAAAACCACTTATAGATTAAGGAAAATATAATCGGTAGTTTAAGCCAGACAATACTTTTAGATTATCTTATTTCGAATATAATAAAGATTCAATCTCCGTATTTTCGCGGCGCTGATAAAGCAATATAGCATGAAAAAATTTGAAGTTCCCAACATATACAAGAGTGATATTATTTCTTCTATCAAGGTAAAAAGGAAAGAAGAGGATAAACTAAAAAAGGATTTTAGCCCAACTCTGCTTGATCTTGGTTCAGTTCAGATTTATCTGGCACGACACTTTGGCTTTTGTTATGGAGTAGAAAATGCTATTGAAATTGCTTTTAATACTATTGATCAAAATCCTGGCAAAAGAATTTTTCTGTTGAGCGAAATGATCCACAACCCTCAGGTAAATGCAGATTTGAAAGCAAGAGGGATTGTTTTTTTACAGGATACTTATGGTAAACAGATTATTCCTTTTGAAGAAATTACCGGAGAAGATATTGTTTTAATTCCTGCTTTTGGCACTACTTTAGAAATAGAAGACAGACTTAAACAGAAGGGTATAGCTATAGAAAAATATAATACTACTTGTCCTTTTGTAGAAAAAGTGTGGAACAGAAGTCAGCAAGTTGCCAATAAGGGCTACTCTATTGTTATTCATGGTAAACCAAAACATGAAGAAACAAGGGCTACCTTTTCTCATGCAGCATCTTTTGCTCCATCCGTAATTGTAAACGA
>CANFLJ010000058.1 GCA_947447815.1 Chitinophagaceae bacterium
ACTTTGCTGAATACTGCTTTGCGAAGATCGTTGATAACGTACTGTCCGAGCCATGAAGTAATGAAACTGAAGGCAAAGCGCATGCTGGTTTCGATAAGGAGCAATACTACCTGAAATATACTGATAGCAATGATGAAGTTTGCCAGCGAAAAGCCTGGAGAAAGGAACAGCAGGTGTTGTAAAAAAGGGGACAATACCGTTTCCTGATGGGTGACTTTATTGACCGTAAGATTTATGAGGTATGGGCGGATAGGGGTGAGGATGGCCAGTAAAATACCGAGCATAATGGCGAAGTATAGAAACTTCTTGTAGGGCTTTACAAAAAAGAGCAGTTTTCGGAAAGTACTGAAGTCTATAATTTTTTTACTGGAAGCTTTGTTCATGATAAGGCGCAAAAATAGGCGATGGGGAACAAAATAATCATTCAATTTTATCATCGAAAAGTAAAATTATTATATTCGTAGCATGGCAGATGAAAGAGATCCACAGGAAGAAGGCATTGTACCTAAATATAATTTGACTGCAGAGCAGGAAAAAAAGGAGATTGTTCGTCAATACAGGACATTATTGAGAGCACTGAGACCCAAGCTTACCAAGGGAGGAAGGGATACTATCAGAGATGCATTTGAGATGTCGGTAGAGGCGCATAAGAGTATGCGCAGGAAGAGCGGTGAGCCTTATATACTTCACCCACTTGCTGTGGCGATGATTTGTGTGGAAGAGATAGGACTGGGTATACGTAGTACCATCTGTGCACTGTTGCATGATACAGTAGAAGATACCGACATTACCCTGGAAGACCTGGAAAGAGAGTTTGGTACGGAGATTGCCCGTATAGTAGATGGACTAACCAAGATATCGAATGTAGTAGATACCAACAGCTCGAAACAAGCAGAGAACTTTAAAAAGATATTGCTGACCCTAACCAATGACCCGAGGGTAATATTGATAAAACTTGCTGACCGTTTGCATAATATGCGTACGATGGATAGCATGAAGCGGGAGAAGCAACTGAAGATAGCCTCGGAAACGGTATATGTGTATGCTCCGCTGGCCCATAGAATGGGACTCTATTCGATAAAGACTGAACTGGAAGATTTATCGATGAAGTACCTGGAGCCAGAGATGTACCGAAGCATAGCGAAGAAGCTGGCTGAAACCAAAAGAGAAAGAACGAGGTATATTAATGAATTTATCCGTCCGCTGAGAGAGAAGATATCAGCATCGGGTCTGGACTTTGAAATATTCGGTCGCCCGAAGAGTATCCACTCCATCTGGAACAAAATAAAGAAGAAGGGTGTGACCTTTGAAGAGGTATATGATTTGTTTGCCATCAGGGTAATACTGAATTCACCACCTGAAAAAGAGAAAGAAGATTGCTGGAAAGTATATTCGATTATCACCGATGAGTACACACCATCGACCGACCGATTGAGGGACTGGCTGAGTAACCCTAAGAGCAACGGATACGAAGCGCTGCACACTACTGTAATGGGGCCACAGGGTAAATGGGTGGAACTGCAGATAAGGACGAAGCGTATGAACGAGATAGCAGAAAAGGGTCTGGCTGCCCACTTTAAATATAAGGAAGGTAGTACTGCGGATGATCGTTTTGATAAATGGTTTGGACAGATAAGGGAAGCATTATCGAACAATGAATCGGACGGAATAGATTTTCTGCAGGACTTTAAAACCTCGTTCCTTGCCGAAGAGATTTATGTATATACCCCTAAGGGAGATGTGAAGATGTTGCCTACGGGCAGTACGGCACTGGACTTTGCCTTCTCGGTACACTCGGATGTGGGCTGTAAATGTATAGGTGCGAAGGTGCAACATAAGCTGGTGCCGATCAGTTATAAACTGCGCAGTGGAGATCAGATAGAAGTAATAACGAGCAATAAACAAAAGCCTAACGAAGACTGGTTATCGTTTGTAGTAACTACGAAAGCGAAAACCAAGATTAAGGATGCGCTGAAAGAGGAAAAAAGGAAGGTTGCCGATGAAGGAAAATATACCCTTCAACGCAAGTTGGATAATATGGGCGCCGCCTTTACTCCGGGTAATATAGATGAAGTGGTGAGCTTTTATAAGCTGAACTCTCATCTGGAACTATTCTATAGAATATCTATTAAGAACATTGACCTTAGAGAACTAAAAGAGTTTCATGTACTTGGTGACAGACTGGAGCAGCCGAAGCCTAAAGTAGTAACGGTAATAGATAACCATTCGGAACAACATCTGCAGAAACACTTCTCGAAAAAGGACTCTGAACTGATCATCTTTGGCGAGAGCAGCGACAAGATAAAATATTCGCTTGCACAATGCTGCAGTCCGATACCGGGTGATGACGTATTTGGATTTGTGAGTAGTGGTAAGGGACTGATTATTCATAGAACCAACTGTCCGAATGCTCCACAGATGATGGCTAATTATGAACATAGAATAGTGAAGACCAAGTGGGCTAAGAATAAGGACATTTCCTTTATGACCGGATTGAAGATAGAGGGTCTGGATGATGTGGGTATTATTAATAAAATAACCAACGTGATCAGTGGTCAGATGATGATCAACATTGCAGCTATGACCATTGAATCGAGTCAGGGATTATTTCATGGTAACATCAAGATATTTGTACATGACAAAGAAGAACTGGAAGAGTTGCTGGTGAATTTGAAGAATATTAATGGGGTGAATAGTATTACGAGGTATGAGCCGGATGTGGAAAGTTAATATAAGGCAAATACTAATTTGATGATTTGATAATGGGATAATTTGATAATGAATACAAATACAATTAATTAAAAATTAAGAATTAATAATTAAAAATAAATACAGAACAATTGTGTTTCTAAATTTTATGATTTTTGAAGTAGTTTAGTTCTTTTTCGAAATTCATATCGGGGTTTTGTTCCTTTAGTATTTTTGTTTTGTTGTAATAGCTCTGGAGGAAGGTCTGGTGCTGGTTGGATGATTCGTTGAAGGGCTTGTGTTTGTAGGCTATATTTATTTCTTCTATTACTTTATTCAATTGAACCGTTTCTTCTTTCATGTATGCCTTAACCATCTTCTCCCATACATAATCGGATGCCAGATAATTGGGATGCACCATATCCTCGGAATAGAACCTGTAATCGCGTAAATCGTCTATCACAATCTCGTATGACGGGAAGTAGAAACTATTGTTGCTGTATTTGTTTACGACAGTATGTACTGCATCTATCAATATGGCCTTGCTTCGATTGTTCTCTATTAATCCTTCTCTTATATGCCTTACCGGACTGATGGTATAAATAAACTTTACTGTAGGATTGATAGACAATACGGCTTTCATCATATCCTCCATCATCTCTATTGTTTCGGGACTGGATAACAATCTTTTGGTAAACCAACTTGCGGGTGCTTTGTGATTGTTGGACGCTACCTGACCAGCTGTGGCTCCTAATGCTTCAGTGGTAAAAGTATAAACCCATGCAGAACCAAAAGTGATAAACAGATAATCGGCATGCTTTAGGTAATGATGTGCTTCGGTATTGGAAGCATTTATCTTATCAAGTGACTCCTGCTGAACAGGGGAGGAGAAGCGGCTATGATGGTTCCAGCTATGCCAGGCTTCGTTGTAGTAAAACAAATTGTTGGGTGTATAAACAGGATTCTGAACGTATTCTTTGATGGCCTTGCAGACACTCACTGGATTGAACAAGATACCATGCGGATTCTGGAGATTGTTGAACTTTAGATTGGTAAATTTCTGTCCGATGTTCTCGGTGAAGCAGGAGCCTATGAGCAATAACTTATCATAATGCGAAATGTGAAACCCTGGATTTCGTACTTCAAGTTCTAATCTTAATTTCATTATGAATAATTTATACTTTTAAAACTGCCACTACTTAAAACGTAAAGATTTTACCGGATCGATATACCGTATAAAAAAGGTAGGTATTATCAGGGACATAAAACACATGAACATGGTACCAAAGGCTACCAGTACAACCTGCCACCATATAACCTGCACTTCGATCTTGGAGATGGCATAGAAATCTTCGGGTAGTTTGACGAACCCAAAATATTGCTGTAGGAAACAGAGTCCTAAACCAATTATTAATCCTGCCAGAATACCTAAAACTGAGATAAACAATGCATTGTACAAAAATATCTTTTGAATCTGCAGGTTGTTGGCACCTATAGATTTTAGCACGCCAATCATTTTGTTTCTTTCCAGAATCAATATCAAAAGGCAAGTAATGAGATTGATGATAGACACTATGGACATGATGATGATAACGATGTTCCTGTTCAGATCCTGTACATTCAGCCAGTCGAAAATATTGGGGTATACTTCTTTAATGCTTTTAGCTACCCATAAACTAGGCAGTTGTCCATTCAGCTGACTTTGCACCGTATCAATATTATTATAATCCTTCAGCGTAACCTCGTACCCCCCAATTTTATTAGCATCCCAGTTGTTGACCCTCCTAATAAGATTAATGTCTGTGAGTATAAACTGTTTGTCGTACTCTTCCAGGCCAGTTTTATAAATGCCTACAATTTTCAGTGATCTTCTTACGGTTCCTGAGTTGCTATTGTTGATGAAATAGATATGAATAGAATCGCCTTCTGTAACTTTTAAGAGTCTGGAGAACACTTCGGATATAACTACTTCCTTAGCATATAGACTATCGGTAAAATGAATAGATCTTCCTTTGGTGATAAATCTGGAGAACAGGTTAGTATTGAAATCGCGGTCTATGCCTTTTAAGAGCACGCCTTCAATTTCGTGGTTCTTTTCGAGCACGGCACTCTGCGTAGCAAATGTTTGTATACTGAGTACGGCAGGATTATTTTTGATGGTATTATAAACCGTGTCGTTTTTATTGATGACGGTTTCCTCGGCCACCAGAGATTTATCGAGGGAGAATTCCTGTACTCTTATGTTACCCCAGAAAGAGAATATTTTTTCTGATATTGTTTTCTGGAAACCATTTACAAAGCCAAGGGTAACAATCATAGCGGCCACGCTGATAGTAGTAGCTATTACCGATAACTTTATCATGAACTTAGAAAAGGAATATTGCTTTCCAAAGGCTAATTTTCTTGCAATATAAAAGGGAGTATTCAACTAAATGCTGGTTTATGAAAACTGATTAAGTTTTGTTATTCTTTCTTACGTTTCTTATCTCTATTTTTAAAGATAGGCACTTTATTTTCTGTTCCGCTGAGTAATCGGGAAATATTTTTCTGGTGGGTAAATACAATCATACCAGCCACCAGAACGGCAAATACTCTGTACCATAATTCCTGTTCATTGTAAATGAACAGAATCAAAACCATGAAAGCCAGTCCGGCGAAAATGGAGCTTAAAGAAACAAAGCGAGTGAAATAAAGTACTAATAAAAATACGCCGATACATCTAAGTGCAACGGAAGGCTGCATAGCAAGAGCCATTCCTAATAAAGTAGCAACACCCTTGCCTCCTTTAAATTCTGCCCAGATAGGAAATATATGCCCTATAACGGAAGCTAAACCAAGACCAATCATGAAATTGGTACGGGCGATGCCTTCCATTCCATACTTTTCGGGCATGGTAACCCAGAGAGAAGTAGCGATTACTCCTTTTAATAAATCGACAATCATTACGATAGTACCCCATTTGCTGCCCAACACTCTAAACGTGTTTGTTGCGCCAGCGTTGCCACTACCATAATCTCTTATATCCATTTTGAATATCTTCTTACTTATCCATACCGAAGTAGGGATGGAGCCAAGACAATATGCTAATATGATTAATAAAAGTTCCTTCATTCCTTAATTCTCCTATCGTTGTAAACGACAAATATATCTTTTAGCTCGTAAAATACAAACCATGTGGGTAAACTAGGGCTGTATTATTTGTTAAATTCCATGGCTATCCAACCATTTTTGTGTAGGACTTTACGCAGATTCCAGCCTCTTTCGGTAAAGACCGAAGTGATATCTGCTTCATCTTCCGCTAATAGTCCACTGAGTAATAGGATAGCATTATCCGTACCCTGACTAGCCAGATAGTCTACATTATCCAGTATTATGTTCTTATTGATATTGGCAATTTGAATGTGGAATGTTCGGCCACAATCAGCAGTATCCTCGTTGCGGAGGGTTATATTTTTAGATTGGTTTCTGATAATATTCTCGTCAGCATTTTCGATACACCAGTTATCGTAATCAACTGCCAGGATGCTTTTTGCACCCAGTTTCTCGGCCATAATAGCCAGGATACCTGTACCGGTTCCAAAATCAAATACTTCCTTATCCTTAAAATCGATAGCACTCATCAGCTGTAATACCAGGAAAGTAGTAGCATGATGACCTGTACCAAAACTCATTTTAGGGGTGATTCTTATTTCGTGTTTTACGCCGGGAATTGATTCATGGAAGTCGGCAATCACCGCCACAAAATCATCTACAATTACGGGCTCGTAATTGCTTTCCCAAAGTTGATTCCAGTTTTGTTCCTGAATATGATTCAGTTGGTAGGAGAGCCCTAGTTTTTGTGTTGCTTCATTTAAAGAATCTGCAATAAAACGATCTTCTTCGATATATGCTTTCAGCAAATTGTCTTCTTCGGCAAACCCATCATAGCCAATTTCGAACAGGGCTGTGATTATGGTTTCCTTTTCCGCTTCGTCTTTAAACTCAATAACAATTTCTTTATGATTCATGTAAATATTATAAGGGTGCAAATATAGTAAGGCTTGGTTGCCGTTTAAATAATCATGGAATAATACCTATATACTAAATAAATGGCCATTCATTAAACATAGAAATTTGTTTATTTTGAATCATTATCATAAGTCTTTTTTTAATCTAAAATCAAGCTTTGTATTTCAATAAATTACCGATTGTATTAAGATTTTGCCTCATAGCCGGCAGGCTCTGTTCATACACCACCACTGCTGTCTCCTTGCCTCACCCACTAAAGTGGGCTCAACATTTTGGCTATCGCCAAAACCGAAGCGACTGATGTGGCTTGTGTATGAACGGGTGACAACGAGTTTGATAGCTTTATTATTACTCAGGATTTATGTAATTCATTATTTCACATCAACAAATAAGATTGATTTGATCCGCATGCTGTTAGAATAGTTTATTTTATGGATATAATTAATGAATGATGAACTTTATATTAATGATCTGATGCTTATTTGCAAGGAATTTTCTTTAGAAGATTACCTGTGAACTTAATTTTATGTTTGTCCTTGAAGGTTCCAATAGTATAGGTTTCATTATACTGATAGTTTTCGGTACCCCAAATATCATCCGATATGATGTATCCTTCTTTTGTTTTTAGAAATGCTACCTCACCATCATTTGTCATTCCTTCCTGTGTAGAATTGTATTTAGCAAACAATGTATCGCCATGGGTGGTTAGCTCAGAAAGGGTTCCTATTCGGGCATCTTTTTCGTAGGGTAGAAAATTTAACTCCCCTGACTTTCCAATCTTGCCAGGATCAATTGATAGGTAGACCGTATCATTGTTGCTGGCATACAAATAGCATGATTTTTCTTCTTTTGACGTAGTATCCTTTTTTGCCACTGTATCAATAACCTTAACTTCTTCGTTTTTACAGCTAATAACCAAGTTAGATAAAACGAATGTGGATAGAATTAATATTGTTTTCTTATTCATACTTTGATTTTTTGATTAATAATATTTAATCTGTCTTTTATAAATATAGGTATCTGATTTTCCTTCCTCTTTTACTTTCTTGATTATCCAGTTTCCTATTGTATCATATTCCAGATAACTAATAGTATATTTTTGAATTGGCCTAAAATTGCTTTTATCATAGTTAGCCCCACCATGTGTTAATGAAGAATGAATATGTTCTATCAGATTGTCCTTGTCGTCGTATTTATACTCCAATAAGTGATCTACATTAAAAGAATTTTTAATTGAATTATCAATTATTAACCACTTAATAATATTACCTTTTTTATCCTTTGTAATTTGATTAACCGGGGATAGTCCGAAATTAAATTGCGGAGTAGGGGTAGTATCTTTATTAGCTATTTGTTTTTTCTCATAAACAAAAGACTGTATGTAATCTTTAAATCTATCATAATTAGAATATGGGGTATTGTAATAATAATTTAAATATGCGGAATCTCTATTCTTCGTCCAATAGTATTTAAGAGTATAATTGAAAACATTAATATCATCCTTCTTGTCATACCCACAATCAAAACATTCGTAAGTTTCCTGAGATTCGAAGCCTTCCTTATCAAACAATTTAGTTGTTTTGTGAGAATAACCTATACCACCATTAAACAATTCAATAGCTAATAATTTAGTACTTGATGAATTGAAATGATAATCTTCAATGATACAGTCCGAATTAATCCAGGATTTTCCATTCTGATATTCTTTATACAATTTCAGAAGTTTGTTGTCCATAAATTCGTACCGAATGCTTTTTGCTGTATCGGGTTTTAGTTTGGGCGAATCTTTAATGATCGTTTCCTCCATTGATTTTACATTTCCCCTCAGATTAAAAAAGTGAGTGTTCTTTGTTATGTAATTACTTTGAAGGTTCTTATATAAGCTGAGTTCTTCTTTAGGAACGGTGATATTGGGTATACTCTGTGCATAGCCCTTAGAGCATCCTATGGCCAATAAAGTAATCAATTGAAGTAGCATGATTTTCATACACTTCTGATCTTAATATGGTTGTTATCAGAAATATATAGCATTATTTCTCCAGATTACTTTTAAGATTCTCCAGGCTTTTGGAAATGTCTTTGCCTAGCATCTTTTGAAAGAAGCCTTTAAATAAACTCATTGGGAATTTTGTAG
>CANFLJ010000059.1 GCA_947447815.1 Chitinophagaceae bacterium
GGTTTGCACAATGTAAAAGTAGAAACCGCTCATTCCCTTGCTTACCGTTATATAGTTTATCAGAATAATTATAAGGTAAAAGCACAAGGCTATAAAACCAACGAGATTACCGAGCTACTCAACCTCCAGGGCAACAGCGAAAAACATACAGAGTACATCATTGCCAATCATATCAATAAGTTCATCGCATACTTCTGCAACAGCGATAAGCAAAAGGTTCAGGATCTAAACTATCTCGATACCATCACCGATGATAAAGCAAAAGCATTCGTTACTTCATTTTATCCCTATATACTGGGTCAGTCTAGATTATTATTAAGCAAGATGAATTCGGGCGAAATAGAAATCACCCACGACTTCTATCTCAAAAAATTTCAGCTTGCAGCACCACAACTCCCCTACGATTACATCCTCTTCGATGAAGGCCAGGACTCCTCTCCCGTAATGCTCGATTTATTCCTCAAACAGAATGCTATCAAGGTAATAGTGGGCGATACACATCAGCAGATTTACGGTTGGCGGTTTGCAGTCAACTCATTAAAGAAGACAAACTTCAAACCATACTTCCTTACTACCAGTTTCCGCTTTGGTCAGGATATTGCAAACCTGGCAATGGATATTTTACAATTCAAAAGCCACATAGAGCAATACAAACCCATTCCAATCAAAGGGAATGGTATTAGTAACGAGCATAAAACACAGGCCGTGCTTGCCCGCACCAATCTGGGCTTATTACTAAAAGCAATAGAGTATGTTACCGAAAAGAAAGTAAAACACATTTACTTCGAGGGCAACATAAACTCCTACACTTACGCTGACGAAGGTGCTTCTTTGTACGATGTACTGAATCTATACAACAATAAGCACCACATGATAAGAGACAATCTTATCAAAGGCATGAAGAACATAGAAGAACTGGAAGACTATATAGAAAAGACAGAAGATGTTCAGCTAGGCATGATGGTAGAGATAGTAAAAGAATACGAAAACGAAATTCCCGAGATCATCAAGACCATAAAAGCAAAGCACGTAGAAAATGATCAGAAAGAAAAAGCTGAAATGATCTTCTCTACTGTGCACCGTTGCAAGGGAATGGAATATGATACGGTGTTCCTCGTAAATGATTTCATTACCAAAGAGAAGATAGAAAAGATGTCCCTTGATAAGTACTCAGCCACTTACGACATGGCTAAATTGAATGAAGAGATAAATCTATTATATGTGGCAGTTACCCGTGCCAGAAACACCCTACACATTCCAGAAAAGCTGATGCCAAAAGACTTCAGTGTTTCTCCACACATAATAATTGTAAAAAATCTGGAAGAAGAAGATAAAAAGCCAAGAACAAAGATTCCAGTGAAAGGAAAGAAAGTAGTCACCAAAGAGAAGACTTATTCTGTAGAATTAGCCCGCACAAGTTTCAAAGACGCCTATCGCCCCTGGACCACTGAGCTGGATGAAGAACTTACCATAAAGTATTATCAGGGAGCAACCCCTAAAGAATTGGCAAAACACTTCAACAGAACCGTAGGTTCCATTATTTCAAGAGTAAAGAAGCTTGAACTGGTTGACTTTGATAGATAATAAACAAGGAGTTAGAATACAGGAGATAGGAGAATACAAATTGATAAAAAAGAATAAGCTTTAGTCAATTACTTAAAACAAAAATCCCTCAGCATCAATTGATACTGAGGGATTTCTTTATTCATCTTCCTCTAATCTTACTCCTTTAGTTCTTATTTTACTTCTTCAAACTGAGCGTCTTCTACGTGGTCGTTACCAGCAGCTTGTCCTTCAGCATGAGGTTGTGCACCTGCATCGCCTTGAGGAGCAGCTCCTTCAGCTTGCGCTTTGTAAATTTCTTCACTAGCAGCAGTCCATGCAGTATTCAATTCAGCAAGAGATGAATCAATACCAGCAATATCTTGTGCTTTATGGGCTTCTTTCAGTTTCTCTAAAGCAGCTTCGATAGGTGCTTTTTTGTCAGCAGGAACCTTATCACCAAATTCTTTCAGTTGTTTATCCGTTTGGAAAATCATACTGTCAGCTTGATTTATTTTCTCTACTCTTTCTTTAGCAGCTTTATCTTCAGCTTCGTGCGCCTTTGCATCAGCTTTCATTTGTTCAACTTCTTCTTTGCTCAATCCGCTACCAGCTTCAATATGAATCTTTTGTTCTTTACCAGTTCCTTTATCTTTTGCACTTACATGCAATAAACCATTAGCATCAATATCGAAAGTAACTTCAATCTGAGGTACACCTCTTGGAGATGGTGGTATTCCATCAAGATTAAACATACCTAAACTCTTATTCTGAGCAGCCATTGGTCTTTCTCCTTGTAATACGTGGATCTGAACACCAGGTTGATTATCGCTTGCAGTAGAGAAGATTTCCATCTTCTTGGTAGGAATAGTGGTATTAGAAGGAATCATGGCAGTTAATACACCACCCATAGTTTCAATACCTAAGGTAAGTGGAGTAACATCTAATAACAATACATCTTTAATATCACCAGATAAAACCGCACCTTGAATAGCAGCACCTACAGCAACTACTTCATCAGGGTTTACACTACGGTTAGGTTTTTTACCAAAGAATTTTTCTACAAGTTCCTGTACTTTAGGAATACGGGTACTACCACCTACTAAGATTACTTCGTCAATCTGAGATACGTTGTAACCAGCATCTTTCAATGCAATTTCACAAGGTTTCAAGCAACGATCAAATAATTTATCCGCTAATGATTCAAATTTAGCACGGCTTAATTTCAACACTAAGTGCTTAGGCACACCGTCAACAGCAGTGATATAAGGAAGATTGATTTCAGTCTCGTTACCGCTACTCAATTCAACCTTAGCTTTTTCAGCAGCTTCTTTCAAACGTTGCAAAGCCATAGGATCTTTACGTAAATCGATTGCTTCCTGATTTTTAAATTCGTCAGCTAACCAATCCATAATCACCTTATCAAAATCATCACCACCTAAGTGTGTATCACCATTGGTAGATTTTACTTCAAATACTCCATCTCCTAATTCAAGAACAGAGATATCGAAAGTACCACCACCCAAATCAAATACAGCAATCTTTTGATCAGCATGTTTTTTATCTAAACCATAAGCCAATGCCGCAGCAGTAGGCTCGTTTACAATTCTACGTACTGTTAAACCAGCAATTTCACCAGCTTCTTTAGTAGCTTGTCTTTGTGCATCATTGAAGTAAGCAGGAACGGTAATAACCGCTTCTGTAACTTCCTGACCAAGATAATCTTCAGCTGTTTTCTTCATTTTCTGAAGAATCATAGCAGAAATTTCTTGTGGAGTATAAGGGCGACCATCAATATCCACTCTTACAGTGTTGTTATCACCTTTAACTACTTTATAACTCCAGTGACTGATCTCTTCGGTTACCTCATCAAATCTACGTCCCATGAAACGTTTAACACTCGATACGGTGTTATGCGGATTAGTAATAGCCTGACGTTTTGCAGGATCACCAATCTTACGTTCTCCGTTCTTTAAAAATCCTACAACGGAAGGGGTGGTACGTCTGCCTTCTTCATTGGCAATTACTACCGGCTCATTTCCTTCCATTACGGATACACAACTGTTTGTTGTTCCTAAATCGATTCCAATTATCTTTCCCATAAAATTACTTTTTATTTTTTGACAGATTAGCTATTCTCAATGATTGTGCCATTAGCATAAACAAGCAAAATTGTCAGACTATTTGTCAGCTTATGTCAGAGAAACATGTTTGAGTCTGACATTAAAGGCGGATAGGCGTAAATGAAAAGAGCCTGCAAGTATACTTGCAGGCTCTTTTACTAAAAGAAAATATATTATTCTCCTATAACTTCAAACTCAATTTCAGTTGATTTACCACCACCGAATTCGATATTAGCTTTATAAGTTCCTAATTCTTTTACTTCATCAAGGATAGTGATCTTCTTACGATCGATATCAAATCCTTTTTGAGCAGAGATAGCTCTAGAAAGTTGTAAAGTAGTTACACTACCAAAAATCTTTCCGCTAGTACCAGTTTTAGCACCGATCTTAACGCTTTCAGCTTTCAATACTGCAATTACATCGTTGATCTTAGCCAATAAAGCAGCATCTTTCTTAGCTTGTACTTTCATACGCTCTTCTAATTGTTTAACATTAGAAGAACTAGCTTCGATAGCATACTTTTGAGGAATAAGGAAGTTACGAGCATAACCGTTTTTTACAGTTACCAACTCATTCTTACCACCTAAATGATCAACGTCTTTAATTAATATTACCTGCATGGTTGTTGTTTTTAGTTCCCAAAGAGCCCAATCAAATGATTGCGACTGTCAATCTCTACTTTATTAGTAAGAGAAATTAGGGAATGGTTACTAAATGTTTTTATTTCAATAAATCAGTTACGTAAGGTAACAAAGCCATTTGACGTGCTTTCTTAACTGCGTCACTTACTTTACGTTGATATTTAAGAGAGTTACCACTTAAACGACGAGGAAGCATTTTTCCTTGTTCGTTGATAAATTTCTTTAAGAATTCTACATCCTTATAATCAACATACTTAATTCCGTATTTCTGAAAACGACAGAATTTCTTTCTCGGCTTCTCTTGTTTCATAGCCGTAAGATACTTAATTTCATTTCTAGCCATGATTACGCTTCAGTTTTATCGTGTTTTGGAAATCCGCCATTTCTTTTAACGTGATTATACTCAACGGCGTTTTTGTCGAGTTTAGTCATCATGTGTCTCATTACCTGCTCATCGCGAAGTAATTGAATTTTCAACTTTTCGTTTAAGTCAGATGCTGACTTATACTCTAGTATCCAATAGATTCCAGTAGTCTTCTTTTGTACTGGATACGCTAAAGATTTTAGACCCCAAGGATTGCTAGCTACAATCTCACCTGCGTGATCTGTGATGAATGAAGAAAACTTCTTTTGAGCATTCTTAAATTCTTCATCAGATAAAACAGGGGTAAAAATCACCATTAATTCGTAATTGTTCATTACCCTTTTTTGTTTTAATTAATAAATTGGTTTTATCCCATCGGTTTCTATTCCTACGAACAGAAATTCAGCCAATAACTGAATTGGGGCTGCAAAAGTAAGGGGAAAATATATTCGATAATAAAAAATTTATTTGGTGGTACCGAATCCCGTCCTATATTTGCACCGCGAGATAGAGCAGCGGTAGCTCGTCGGGCTCATAACCCGAAGGTCGGAGGTTCGATCCCCCCTCTCGCAACTACGCAAGGCCCCGCTTACAGCAGGGCTTTATTTTTTTATTGAATTTCAAACCGTCAAACATGAAATCCGGATTTGTTAATATTTTCGGTAAACCAAATGCCGGTAAAAGTACCCTTCTAAATGCCCTTTTAGGCGAAAAGCTGGCCATAGTTTCACCCAAAGTTCAGACTACAAGACATAGAATCAAAGGTTTTTTGACTAAAGCCGATGAGTATCAGATTATATTTTCCGATACACCAGGTATCATTGAAGCTAAATATAAGCTTCATGAGAAAATGATGGACTTTGTAAAAAGTGCCTTGGAAGATGCCGACATTGCATTACTTATAGTAGATGTAAATGACGATTTGACCGATAATGACAACATCTTTAAGAATCTGAAGCTAAAAGTTCCTGCAATTGTTATCCTCAATAAGATAGATATAGCAGAAAATGGAAAGCTTGCAGAGGCAGAAGCATTCTTTGCAGATCAGCCTTATGTAAAAAAGATTATTAAAATATCTGCTTTACATCAGCATCACCTTGCTAAATTATTAAAGGCTATTGTGGAATTGTTGCCTGAAGGAGATGCTTTTTATAGTCAGGATGACCTTACCGATCTTCCTACTAAATTCTTTATCGGCGAAATTATCAGGGAGAAAGCTTATGGTTTGTTCAGCGATGAGATACCTTATCAGCTTACTGTAAAGATTAATGAGTACAAAGAAAAGAGTACATTAATAAAGATACAAGCCGATATAATAGTAAACAGAGAATCGCAAAAGGCAATTATACTGGGCGAAAGAGGTCAGACTATTAAAGAACTTGGTACCATGGCCAGAAGAGATATAGAAAACTTTATAGAACAAAAAGTATTTCTGGATCTATTTGTGAAAGTAAAACCGAACTGGAGAAACAGTGACCTTTACTTAAAAGAATATGGATATTAAACTAATTAGCTAATTTGATGATGTGATAATTAGATAATTGAATACAGAATTAGCGGATTGGCGGATTAGCGAATTATCGAATTAATAAAGAATTTAAATTAAGAACGAATACGTTTTATAATATATAATGAAGCTTAATTAGCATATTAGCTAATTAGCTCATTAGCAGATTA
The DNA here is from genome assembly GCA_947447815.1 of Chitinophagaceae bacterium. GTDB lineage: Bacteria > Bacteroidota > Bacteroidia > Chitinophagales > Chitinophagaceae > CANFLJ01. The sequence goes on from CANFLJ010000059.1 coordinate 6,348, forward strand.
AAAAGAAATTATGTCATATACTATAGCAATTACAGGCAGGCCGAATGTAGGAAAGAGTACCTTATTCAATCGTTTATTAGAATTCAGAAAAGCCATTGTGGATGATTTGAGCGGTGTAACTCGTGACAGACAATATGGTGTTGCCGACTGGAATGGTAAATCTTTCAACGTGATAGATACCGGTGGTTTTGTGCCAGAGAGTGAAGATGTGTTTGAAAAAGAAATACGCAAACAGGTTCGTATAGCGATTGATGAAGCAAATGCCATTGTATTTATGGTGGATGTAACATCGGGCATTACGCCGCTGGATGAAGCCATGGCAGAAATGCTTCGTAAGACTACCAAGCCGGTTTATCTGGTAGTAAATAAAGTAGATAACGGACAAAGAGAGCTTGAAGCGAGTGAGTTTTATGCTTTGGGTATCGATCCTATTTATACTGTTTCCAGCATGAATGGTAGTGGTACCGGCGAATTGCTGGATGCAATTGCAGAACCAATACCAGTAGAAGATGTAGATGCAGAAAGAGGCAAAGAGCTTCCTAAGTTTGCTATTATTGGTCAGCCTAACGTTGGTAAATCTTCGTTACTGAATGCTTTGATTGGCGAAGAAAGAACTATTGTAAGCGATGTGGCTGGTACTACCCGCGATTCTATCCATACGCACTATAATCTATTCAACAAAGAATTTATGTTGATAGATACAGCCGGTATCCGTAAGAAGAATAAGGAAAAAGAAGATCTGGAGTTCTATTCTATTATACGTGCCATCAGGGCAATGGATGAAGCCGATGTTTGTCTGTTATTAATAGATGCAGAAAAAGGTATTACCGCACAGGATGTAAATATATTTAGTCTGGCTACCCGTAAAGGAAAGGGTATTGCGGTAATTGTAAATAAGTGGGATTTAGTAGAAGAAAAGACCACCAATACAGCCCGTGATTATGAAGCGAATCTTAAACGCAAGTTTGCTCCTTTTACGGATGTGCCTGTGGTATTTATTTCGGTAAAAGATAAGACCCGTATCATGAAGGTGGTAGATACCGCGCTGGAAGTGTTTGAAAACAAGAGCCGTAAAGTACCTACTTCCAAGTTGAATGATGTGATGCTGAAAGCGGTAGAATCATACCATGCACCGGTAGTAAGGGGCCATATTGTAAAGATAAAATATATCACACAATTGCCTACACAAACACCTTCGTTTGCATTCTTTACCAACTTCCCGGATGATATTAAATCTCCTTACAGAAACTATCTGGAAAATCAGTTGAGAACCAACTTCAACTTTAAGGGTATCCCTATCAGAATATTCTTTAGAAAGAAGTAGTTTTTAATTAAGAATTAAAAATTAATAATTAAGAATTTGAAATACATTTTGAAGGCTTAGGGAATAAATAACCTAGGCCTTTTTTTATGGGCGTTTTTTCTTCCATTGCTTAAACTCCCTCTTGCTCATTTCTTTTGTAATGACGGTTTCGGGATGAAGCGCAGTATAGGTTTTGCCATCTTCTAAAAGACTTATTAATCCTTCTTTAGTACAAAACATGGGATTGATAAATGTATAATTAAAAGAAAATGGTATAGTCCCTGAATCTATTTTAAAACGATTTCTATCATCATAATAAGATACTGAAAAAGTTAATGTAGCTTTCGAAGTGTTAGTCAAAACACCTGCTAAAGCAATTGGTTGTCCTGCTTGTACGTCCTGCCCTACTTCAACAAATGCGTTATGAATTCCTTTATACATTGCAAAAGAACAATCTTTTTGATAAATTTCCAGATTAGCCCCACGCGCATAAAAAGAATCATTTTCTGAAACTAATTTATCTGGGATAGTTACTGAATATATTCTCCCTTTTCTTGCAGCATAAACAGTATCGCCATAATTCAATTCAAAAGATACTAATTTCCTTACACTAGAATCAAGATAATAACTTATTTGGGGAGTTTCGAAGGTTTTAATCCTTGCTTTAATTTTCATACGAGAAAGGCTATCCATAATATACCTAATATCTTCAATATGATCAGCTGTTTGTGTCAATTTTGCAGTTACAATTCTACCATTATTTACAGGCAATAAATAGGGATAATTAGTGTCAATTAATGGCTTTAAATAACCTCTGAAATTGTTGAATTTATAATTAAAATCAGTAGCTAAGAGCGGATTATCGGGCGTTAATTCAAACAGATAATTAGTGCCAGGTTTTACATCACCATCATAAGGCAACCTTATACTGGATGTCAGATTATCAATGCTCGTAAAATAAAGATGAATTACATAGTTAATCTTGGAGTAATTAGTGGCAGTAAAACTATACCCTCCTCTGTTGTTTCTAACCCAATTCACTTTAACGGTCTCTTGAGAAAACAATATTGATTTAAAAACAAAAAGGCATGTAAATAATACTACTATTTTTTTCATCCGATACAATTGAATAATCATTTCAAAA
>CANFLJ010000060.1 GCA_947447815.1 Chitinophagaceae bacterium
AAGGATTCTCGGCATTATCCAGAAAATAGTTAACTACTTTTTCTATCATTGGCTGCTGAATATTATCAGGTAAAGGGAATGAATAGGTCTTTTTTTCTCCATTACAATTAAGTGTAAATTCTTTGCCGTAAAAAGTAAATAATATACTCACTTTTTCACCTATAATTTCACAATACTCTTCTTGCTGATATTCTGGCATTGTAAATCCCCAGGTGCCAGTAAACATAATATTGTTTTCAAAGTGTATGATGCCTGTTACTAAATCTTCAGGTGTATAATATCCTGATTGATTTATTGATAATCCATTATAGTTAAGTGCTTTTCCAAATAAGTACAACATCATATCTATTTGATGAGGGCCTATATCATAAAAAAGACCAGCACCAGATATCGATGGATTTAGTCTCCAGTTTTCTGCTGAAGTTGCAATAAGAGCGGAATTGAATGGTTGTAAATAGTTGATTTTTGCCAGCCTTATTTTACCTATTGTATCTTCCAGGATTATTTTTTTAATCTCTTTAAAAACAGGAAGCGCTCTTCGATAATGAGCTACTACCAGTTTAGAATTATATTTATAAGTCGCTTCTAACAAGCGTTCACAAGTTTCAACATCAGTTGTTACTGGTTTTTCTACATATACAGGTTTGCCAGCCTTTAATGCTTTAATTACATAATCTTCATGATAGATGGGTGGAGTAGCAATGTAAATTGCATTAACCAAAGGGTCGTTTATTAATTTGTCTGCATCTGTATAAAAAGAAGGAATTTTATGCCTATATGCATAATCGGTAACTCTTTCTTCACTTCTACTCATCACTGCTTGCAAATGAGAATTACCAACTTTGTTGAATGCCGGACCACTCTTAATTTCCGTAACATCACCACAACCAATCATTCCCCAATTAATTGTTTCATTCTTTATTTTACTATTCATTCACTATGTTTTTCATTGTAAAATTAGAAGAAAGAGTATAATTTATCTTATTTTAAGCTTTATTTGCTCTTAAGGACATGATTAACATGAGCGTAAGAGTATTATATATTTTATTTATTGTCATTTTTTTAAGTTGTAAGTCTACCAGATTTAATGTAGATAATTCAATTAATTACTGTTTAAATCAAACTAAAAAAACAATTGAATTACTGCCAAGTGATTCAATAAAAATTCCTCGTAGTGTTCATAAAGATTCTTCCAATTGGAAGTGTGTAAATTATAAAGACTGGACAAGTGGTTTCTGGCCCGGAATCCTTTGGTATGCTTATGAATACAGTCATGATAGTAGTTATAAAAATGCTGCAGATAAATATTCAAATGAATTAAATCCATTAGTATACAAATCAGCATATAGTCATGATTTAGGCTTTAAAATGTATTGTAGTTTTGGCAATGGCTTCAGAATTACACAGAATGAATCGTATAAGAAAAAACTTTTAGTTACTGCCGATACCCTGGCTACATTGTATAATCCTAAAGTGGGTACCATACTCTCTTGGCCAGTTTATGTAAAACAGTTTGGCCCTCATAATACTATCATGGACAATATGATGAATCTTGAATTATTGTTTTGGGCAGCAAAAAATGGGGGAGGAGATGAATTATATAACATCGCAGTTAATCATGCTACAAAGACTGCAAATAACCATTTTAGAGATGATTATACTTGTTATCATGTAATGCTATATGATACTGTAACAGGGAAGAAAATAAAAGGAGTAACTCATCAAGGTTATAATGATTCTTCTACATGGGCAAGAGGACAAGCATGGGCAATTTATGGATTTACAATGTGCTTCAGAGAAACTAAGAATCCTTTATTTTTAACTACAGCAGAGAAAGCTACCGATACATATCTGCATATATTACCTTCTGACCTTATTCCTAACTGGGACTTTAATGCACCCGATGAACATACTAAAGATGTTTCAGCACTTTGTATTATAGCTTCTGCATTACTGGAACTTTCAGAATTAATTTCGGATAAGGCTAAATCTAAAATGTATAGAAAGAAAGCAGAAACAATGTTGTATAACATTTCTAATAAGAAGTTCCAGAGTAGGAATATTAATAGCTCTTTTCTATTGCATTCTACTGGCAATAAACCAGCAGGTATTGAAATAGACGCATCTATCATTTATGCTGACTATTATTATCTAGAAGCATTATTAAGATTAAAGAAGTTACAAAAATAAATAGGACTTCATTAATGCTGTTTTCCTTTGTTGTATTCTTATATAAAAATCATACCTTGATAACATATTGATATTTTCAATTAAGTTGTAGGAGATTTTACATAATAAAAGAATATCACAAAATAGATTTAAACATTATATCAAACATTAATAGTTTTGTTGCTATTTAGAATCAAATCATGTTGTTTAAATTTATTAAAATATTTTGTTTGTTTATTGTAGTAGGTAGTGCTTTGCTCCCTACTACATTAAAAGCACAATCCCTGCTGAATGCAAATGGACCGGGTAATACTTATGAATTAATAAATAGCATTCTAGCGCCTGGTTATACTGCTGTAGAGGCTCCTGATCAGTGTGCCAGCCACCCTTCCTTTGGTAGACATGTAGCGGAAGTGTATGATTCTACTTTGAAGAAATATGTTTTTGAATTCTATATTCATGTTCCCACAGCATTACCAGTTACTACTACCACAGCAGATAATGATCGTTGTTTAAATTTTGATAGACAAAGAGTAGAGATTAAAACATACGAATCTTCTCCCGATAGTCTTAAAGGATATGTAGGAAATACGCTCACCTTTAAGTGGATGTTCAGGTTGCCTGTAGGGTTTAAACCTTCTCCTAATTTTACGCATATTCATCAGGTAAAAGCAGTTGGTGGCGATGAAGGAGACCCTATATTTACCCTTACAGTAAGAGAGGGTAGTCCGGATATACTTCAACTTATTTATGTTGCCGATAGTAGTTCTGGTACCAATATACTTTCTTATGCTAATCTATCCAACTTCTTAGGCAACTGGATTGAAGCTACAGAACAGGTGAATGTTGGTCCTAGGGGAAGTTATTCCATAGTACTCAAAAAGGTGAGTACGGGCAAGGTTCTTTTATCTTATAGTACCAATACAATTTCTACCTTCAGACCTTCCAACTCTTTTATAAGACCTAAATGGGGTATCTATAGAAGTCTATTACAGTACACCTATCTACGGGATGATTCGATCAGAATAAATAGTGTATCTGTATATAAAGGATTAAAAAGACTTAATACGCTCAATGCTACTGCATTAACCAGTAAAACCATAAATGTAGTATGGCAGGATACTGTATCAAGAGTAACAGGATATATACTGCAGCGTTCTTTTAATGATAGCTCAGGCTGGCGAACAATAGATACTATAGCGAAAGGTATATTTTCCCTTATTGATACCGGTCTTACGGCTAATACAACATATTTCTACAGACTGATAGCGCTCACTGTTAATGGTAATTCTGAGTATTCCAATATAGATAGTGCTACTACCTTAAAAGTATTGCCATTAAAGATTATTGACTTTAATGCTGCTTTAAAAGGCGATAATGTTGTATTAAACTGGAAGTCTTTAGAGGAATTCAATATTGAAAATTATACTATTGAATATAGTGCTGATGGATTAACATTCTATAAACTTATTTCTGTACTGGCAGATCAAAGAAGTTTCTATCAGTATAGTACATCTGTCCCATTGGATGCTGTACAATACTATCGCTTAAAAATCATTCATAAAGACGGCACATATAGTTTCTCTACCATAGTAAAGATTGAATTGAACAGTAAAACTTCTATTCAATTGTATCCTAATCCTGCTAAGGATTTTGTGATTATAAAATTGAATAAGTATACTCCTGGTACTATGCTTATTATCTATGATGTATATGGTAGAAAAGTTGCTGAATTGCCGGTAATTAGTACCTCTACAAGAGTTTCTACTGTTTCTTTATCAAAAGGTATATATACTGTTAAGCTATCAAACCCTATCGATTTTACAGAGCCCATCTCATTTCTTCAGTATTAATATCGGAATCAGTTATTTTGTTTTCTTTTCATTTTAATTCTGGAAGGAAATAAATAATTATACTGCTAATTATTTCAACATAGTAAAATTATTTAACTATATTATTGAAATGTGTTGTTATTTATATATTTGTGCAATTAAATTAAACGCTGTATGAAATTATTATCAGGAAAAGTAGCAATAGTTACTGGTGGATCAAGAGATATTGGTAAACAAGTTTCCCTAAAACTTGCAGAAGAAGGTGCCAGTATTTGTATTAATTATTTTAATAATCAAGCCGCCGCGCAAGAGACGCTAAATGAAGTAGAAGCAATAGGTGGTAAAGCAATAATCGTTAAAGGAGATATCACTAAGGCAGAAGATATTGCTACATTAGTTTCTACCTGTATAAGCACATTTGGAGCTACTATTGACATATTGGTAAATGTGGCAGGAGGAATAATAGGAAGAAAACTATTGCCTGAAATAGAGGAAACATTCTGGGATACTGTAATGGATGTAAACCTCAAAAGTGTATTTAGAGTTACACAGGCAGTTGTACCTCATATGACCAATGGTGGATCAATCATAAACTTCAGTTCACAGGCTGCAAGAGATGGTGGCGGCTTTGGTGCAGTAGCATATTCTACCGCCAAAGGTGCAGTGCTAACAATGACAAAAGGATTGGCTAAAGAGCTTGGTCCAAAGGGCATCAGGGTAAATTGTATTAGCCCGGGAATGATTAATACCACTTTTCATAATACTTTTACCAAAGATGAAGTAAGAAAAAACGTTGCTGCAGCTACACCATTAAGAAGAGAAGGAGAGGCTAGTGAAATAGGAGATCTTGCGTTGTATCTCGCCAGCAATAAGTCGTCTTTTATAACAGGTGCCAGCATAGAAATTAACGGTGGTTCCTATATGTTATAAACGATTGTCAGAATAGCTTGCATTAAAGGGAACTGTAAATATTGCCATATGAAAATAAAAGGATTGCGTTGGGTTGTGCTTGGATTAATAGTATTAATAACTATTATCAATTATCTGGATAGAGGTACCCTAAATTATATGTGGATTACCAACTCCAAAATACAATATGATTTAGTGTCAGCAGTATCAAATGAGCATAAACTGCCTTATGCAGTATATCTGTCTGCTGAAAATAAATATTTATTACTGGAGGCTGATGGTAGTGCTAGAAAAGTAGACAAAGAGTCTGTAGTAGATAAATCAAAAGAGGGTAGTAGCTCCATACAATATATCAAGAAGAGTGGTATAGCATTGGATCTTGGTTTAGTAGATGCTACAGCAGCGCCTGCCGAGATAGCAAAACAATCAAAAAAGATTCTATCCTACATCACTATGTTTTTCATGGTGGCTTATGGAATTAGTCAGTTGGTTTCCGGAAAGATTTACGATAAAATAGGTACCCGCAAAGGGTTTACCATGTCGGTTATCATCTGGGGATTAGCCGATATGTTTACTTCCTTTGCCAGTGGCATTGGGTCCTTGTGTGGATTCAGGGTTTTGCTGGGTTTAGGCGAGGCTGGTCCATGGCCTGGTGTAGTAAAATCGAATGCGGAATGGTTTCCAGTAAAAGAGCGAGCATTTGCTCAAGGTCTGTTTGGCGCAGGTGGTTCCATTGGCTCTATTCTATCGCCAATTATAATCTCTATGTTGTACATTTCTTTTGGTTGGAAAAGTACCTTTATAGTGGTAGGTTCTCTGGGATTAATATGGCTTATTCCATGGTTGATTTTAAATAAGAAAACACCTGATGAACACCCATGGATTACCGACGAAGAAAGAGCTCATATACTGGAGGGAAGGGAAGTAAAAGGGGTAAATAATACAACAACAGATAAAGGAAAATCATGGGGCGAGTTATTGGGCCTGAAAAATAGTTATGCCGTGATACTGGGTCGCTTTTTTCTGGATCCGGTTTGGTGGATGTTTGTTACCTGGCTTCCTATTTATTTAAGTGAAGTTTTTAAATTAGATATTAAGCAAATAGCCTTTTCTGCATGGGTTCCTTATGTAGGTGCTGCTATTGGTGCCATCAGTGGTGGTTGGTTTTCGGGGTATATTATCAGAAAAGGTAAATCAGCTAATACAGCCCGCAGAATATCAGTCGTTATAGGAGCATGTATTACACTACCTGCACTTATTGCTGCAGCATTTGCAAGCTCTGCTCTTTCTGCTGTTATTATCATGGCATTTATACTGGGAGGTTTTCAGTTTTCTATCGTTAATATACAAACATTAGCAAGCGATTTTCATTCCGGTAAAACAGTTGGTTCTCTTGCAGGATTAGGCGGTTTTGCTGCCGTAATGGGTACCGTAATTTCTATGTTCCTGATTCCTTATATTACTACCAATGGCAACTGGTTTTTATTCTTTGTAATGGGAGCAATAATGGTGCCCCTTTCTGTGTTGTCTGTACTTCTTTTTGGTAAGGTTAAAAACAAATAATTTATCTATATGAATAAGTTCAAATTGTTTGCGTTGATTGGCTTCTTATTTACATTCAATGTAGTATTAAATGCCACTACAATAAAAGTATCCGATCAGGCTTCTTTGAATGCGGCAATTAAATCTTCTTTACCCGGCGATACTATCGTTATGTCTTCGGGTGAATGGAAAAACACCAAGATAGTATTTGAAAATAATGGTACCGCAGCTCATCCAATTGTATTGGCTGCAGCAGATGCTGGTAAAACAATACTTACGGGTAATTCTTCCTTAAGATTTGCGGGTAATTATCTGGAAGTAAATGGCTTGTGGTTTACCGATGGATATACGGACAATGCAGCCATTGAATTTAGAAAGAATGATAAAGTAATTGCCAATCATTGCCGACTAACAAATTGTGCCATTGATAACTACAACAAACCAGATAGATTTAATGCAGATAGCTGGATAATTATGTGGGGTAAATACAATAGAATAGACCACTGTACTATTGGCGATAAACTGAATGCAGGTACTACACTGATTATCAATCTGAATGATGATAGAAGTCAGCAGAATTATCATTCAATAGATAGCAATCATTTTTATAAACATTCCCCTTTGGGTAGCAATGGAGGCGAGACTATCCGGGTGGGGGTGTCGCGTTATTCTCTTACTTCTTCCAACACTATCATTGCGCATAATTATTTTGAAAAGTGTAGTGGCGAAGTAGAAATTATCTCTGTAAAAAGCTGTTACAATAAAGTATATCAGAATACCTTTTATGAATGCGAAGGAGGTCTGGTATTGCGCCATGGTAATCACAACGAAATAGAAGGTAATTTATTCCTGGGAAATAATAAACCACATACGGGTGGTATAAGGGTAATTAACCCTGATCACATTGTGATGAATAATCTTATACTCAACTGTGCAGGCAATCGTTTTCGATCTGCTTTAGGCGTATTAAACGGTGTACCTAATTCGCAATTGAATCGTTATTTTCAGGTGAAGGATACACGTATAGAACACAATAGTTTTATTAATTGCAGTAGTATTGTTTTTGGTGCAGGCAAAGATCACGAACGTACTGCAGCCCCCGTGAATGTATTATTCAGCAACAACTACATAGATGGTAGTAATGGATACTTAATGGAAGATATGAATAAAGATGGTGGTATCCTATTGAAATCAAATTTTACCAGTAATAAATTGTTAGTGACCGACGGATTTACAAACGTTTCTACCAGAAAAATGGTATGGCATGGACTTACCTTCAACTATCCCGTAAATAGCAATGCTGGTGCTGATTTGAATAAAGTTGGTTTTGTACAAAGAGAGAAAACGGGAGCGTATTGGTACAAGCCTAATGATGTACCATTAGCAAAAGGAACTACTATTAAAGTAAGTATTAATCAAAGTAAAAGTTTGCCTGATATTATTCAGAAGGTTTCCCCGAATGATACTATTATTTTGACCGATACGGGTAAGTACGAAATAAATGCTACCCTTTCTATTACCAAGCCTATTGCAATTGTAGCTTATCAAAATGCAGAGCTGGTAAATGTGGCCGAGAAGAGTTTAGCTACTTTTATATCCATAGAAAACGGAGGTAGTCTTTATATAAAAGGAGTAGCATTTAATAGTGCCTACAAAAGCTATGGCGATGTGCAGAGTGCGGTGGCTTCTGCCGAAAAAAATATGGCAAAACATTATACCTTAAAGATGGTAGGCTGCGAGTTTTACAACTTTAATGAGAATAATTATGCATGCTATAAAGCCAATAAAAGTACCTATGCAGATAGTGTAGTTTTTGAGAATTGTATTTTCAGAAATATGAGTGGCAATGCGATAGAACTGGCTGCTGAAAAAGAAGATAAAGGCATATACAATGCAGAATATGTAATGGTGCGCAATTGCAGTTTTAGCAATATGCTGGCGGGTGCTATAAATATATACAGAGGAGGCAATGACGAGAGTACTACTGGCCCTTACGTAATAATAGACCATTGTGTGTTTGATGATGTAGATAATCGCGAGCAAGGTTGCGTGATAAAACTTTTGGGCGTGCAATATGCCAGAGTGACTAATTCGGTATTTACCAACTGCGGACAAGGGGGAAGGTCTGTATGGTTCGAGGAACTAGGTTGGGATGATGTACTGGTAGATTATTGCAACTTTGATAATGCAGGTAAAGTAGAATCTTTTCATGGCAAATTGTTTGGAGCACACAATCTATCTGTAAAACCATCTTTTGAAGATGCTTTGAACCATCGTTACAAAGCCAGCAATAAAAGCGCCTTAAT
>CANFLJ010000061.1 GCA_947447815.1 Chitinophagaceae bacterium
AAAAAGGATTTGGTAACATTAATGAAAAGCAGGTATGATAACAGCAAAATAATCAATGCTGTAAACGAATACGACATCTACCTAAATCACTTTATTATTGATTCTTTGAAGTTGAATATCGACGATGTAAAAGAAACCATATCCAGTTATCTTTTACAGAAAGACTATGTATTGAATGTAATAGACAAAGGAGATGCCAGCAATGCAACTATTCCATCTAAAATAAAAGAAATGGTCATTAATGGATATAATCCATTGAGAAGCGGAGATTTACAAATTATCAACAAAACAGGCATTATTGATGGTGGCAAAACAGGCATGACACACGGAGTATGGAACACGTATGATGCTCATATACCATTATTATTTTATGGATGGGGTATTGCAAAAGGTCACCTTAACAGAGAAACCTACATGACTGACATCTCCCCTACCGTAGCTGCATTATTACACATTCAGATGCCAAGTGGGTGTATCGGGAAAGTAATAGAAGAGGTTATAGAAAAAAAGAATGACTTAAAAAAATAACCATCAGGAAAGTTATACAAATGTCTTAATCTGTTATTAGGTAAAAATGTACAGTTTATTCATAAACCATAACTTTCTAGTAGGATTAATTAATTATTTGCATATTGAATGCTTTTTTGTTAATTTGTAATATGAAAATAAATTCTACCATCTGTCAATTTGTTCTTGTTATACTTCTGACTTCATTTAGTTTTCAGATTTCATCAGCTGCATCTATTACAACTTTTCATAGATCAAAAAAATATATAAGAAGAGCTCCAGGTGGTGGTCCAAACTTAATTTCATTTTCTTTATTAAAAAATAACTATGGTGTTGGTTATACCAATATTGATGGAATTGTTGCTGTGTTTGATTCCAGCTTCACCAAAAATATAGGTCCTGAAGATTCACGAAAGCTATTTAATGGAGGAGAGAATATTACCTTTTATGATGCAAGTACTTTTTTGAGTATAAATGGTCTTCCAAATCCTGTTGGAGGAGATACGATAAATTTATATATGTACAATTTGCAAAATGACTCTTCTTATAAGTTGAGCATAGATGCAACTTTGTTCTATTACAACATACCAGGAGTTCAGGGTTATGTATTGGATCGTTATCTTTCTACTACAACAAAATTGAATGTTGACAGTAACGTTATTGCATTTAAACCTAAAACAGCTAACACTGCTACATTTCAGAATAGATTTACAATATTTTTCAAACAAAAGCTTATCGTTACAAATACCACTAATTTGAGTGGTTGTAATACAGTTACTTATAAGGGCAATATCTATACCACATCTACTATTTTAAGAGATACTTTAAAATCGTTTGATGGACTCGATAGTATTTATAATATTACCAATATAGATATTGCTAATATTGTTTCTGCAACAAACAATGTAAGTTTATCAGGCTGCAACAGCATAATATACAATGGAAACACCTATACATCTTCTACAATGTTGAGAGATACTTTAAAAAGTATTCAAGGTTGCGATAGTATCTACAATGTAGCCAACATTACTATTAATTCAATCACTACTTCTACAAATACTATTAATATATCAGGTTGTAACTTCGTTTTATACAACGGTAACACTTATACTAATTCTACTACAGTTAGAGATACGGTAAAAAGCTACCAAGGATGCGATAGCATTTACAACATAGCGAATATTGTAATTACGCCTATTGTTGCAAGCACTCATAACATACCACTATCGGGTTGCAACAGCGTTTTATACAACGGCAACACTTATACTAATTCTACTATTGTAAAAGACACTATTAAAAGTGCACAGGGATGCGATAGCATTTACAACGTAGCGAATATTGTAATTACGCCTATTGTTGCAAGCACTCATAACATACCACTATCGGGTTGCAACAGCGTTTTGTACAACGGCAATACCTATACTAATTCTACTACAGTAAGAGACACTATTAAAAGTATACAAGGATGCGACAGTATTTACAACGTAGCAAATATTGTAATTACGCCAATTGTTGCAAGCACTCATAACATACCACTATCGGGTTGCAACAACGTTTTGTACAATGGTAATACCTATTCTAATTCTACTACTATAAGAGACACTATTAAAAGTGTACAAGGATGCGACAGTGTTTACAACGTAGCAAATATTGTAATAACTAACCCAGTTACCCCTATCGTAACTTTAGGTTCTAACGCCATCATTGCAAATGGAAGTTCCGTAACTTTTACTGCAAATGCAGTTAATGGTGGCTTAGGCACTATTTATACTTTCATGGTAAATTCAGCAATAGTTCAAACAGGTGCTTCAAACACTTATAGTACATCTGTTTTGCAAGTTGGAGATACTGTATCCTGTGCTATTATTATTCATGCCACTTGTGTTACTGATTCAAATGCAGTATCTAATAAAATTATAATGATTACAAATGTACCACTTACTTTTTTAGGTTTTCAGGCATCACTTAATGAATACATAACTAATTGTTCGTGGCAGACTACAGCAGAAATTAATACTGCCTTTTTCAATCTACAGCGAAGTATTAATGGAACTGAATTTTCTACTATTAATGTAATTAAAGCTGCAGGAACTTCAACTACTGAAAATAAGTACAATTCCAAGGATATCATTGAAAAAGAACTACAAAGTTTAAATGCAATTTATTATCGATTACAGATAGTAGATAAAGATGGCAAATACACTTACAGTAAAGTAGTAAAGGTGAGTTTGTCCAATAAAAACGAATTTATTATTTATCCAAACCCCGCTAAGAATTTTATAAACGTAAGTGGCTTGTATATAAGGACAATACAAATTTCAGATATTGGTGGCAAAATCCTTCTTATAAAAGAAAATGTAAATTCAGATGCTTCCAAAATAGATATCAGTAGTTTTAGTAAAGGACTTTATTTTATTACTATTTTGTCTAATAACGGAGATAGACAGATAAAGAAATTAGTTATTGAATAATCCTTTTATTTTAATTCATTCAATATTCAAACTACATTTTTAAAATGTGTCCTATTTACACAGTTTATAGTGTTAATAATTTGAAGGAATTTAAATCAATTTAGTACATTATTTTTTTCTTTAAGAAACCATTACGATATTCGTAGCATAATGAATCAACTATGAGTTTGTCATTTGATAATACACAAATCGCTTTCGCTTATAAATCTGATAAAGATTTAAAAAAAGCAAAATTTCTTTTCAATACAATGAGCTATCCTTTGTTTGTGCCAATAGGCACCAGGATTACTCCTTTTATTATGAAAACCGGATTGCCTATTCATGGCATTATCAGGGATACCATTTTCCGTCAGTTTGTAGGGGGAGAATCTTTAGCAGAAACTGCTCCTATCTGTGATAAACTGGGTAGCTATGGAGTACAGATAATCCTGGATTATGGGGTAGAAGGTAAGCAGGAGGAAGCTGATTACGAAAAGGCAAAAGTTGTTTTTAAGGAAGTTATTGAATATGCAGCTACACAACCAAACATTCCATTTATAAGTATCAAAATAACAGGGCTTGCAAGATTTAATTTATTAGAAAAATTAAATGATGCGCCAAGAATCAGAAGTGGTATACATGACCATGAAGCCGAAATGGCAGAATGGGAAAGAGTAAAAGACAGACTACATGAGATTTGTACACTTGCTGCCGAAAAGAGTATTGGTGTATTAATAGATGCGGAAGAAAGCTGGATACAAGACCCAGTAGATAGACTGGTAATAGAAATGATGGAAACCTTTAATAAGGAAAAAGCTATTGTTTACAACACTATTCAGCTTTACCGTCATGACCGACTGAACTTCTTAAAAATGTTCCATAGAATAGCCCGTCAGCGTCATTTTATACTGGGCATTAAACTAGTAAGAGGTGCATATATGGAAACAGAGAGAGAAAGAGCCGCAGATCATGGTTATCCATCACCTATACAACCAGACAAACAAAGTACTGACCGAGATTTTGATGAGGCTATTGGTTATTGCATCTCCAACATTGAGGAAATTTCCTGTATTGTAGCTACTCATAACGAAGAAAGCAACAAGCTGGCTTTTGATCTTTTAAAAGAAAAAGGTCTAGCCATGAATCATCCTCATGTACACTTTTCTCAACTGTATGGCATGAGTGATCATATTACTTTCAATCTGGCTAAAGAAGGCTGTAATGTAAGTAAGTACCTGCCTTTTGGACCTCTAAAAGAGGTGATTCCTTACCTGATGCGCAGAGCGCAGGAAAACAGTAGCATCAGCGGTCAGACCAACAAAGAACTGGCATTGATAAAATCTGAGTTAAAAAGAAGAAAGAATTAAAATATTACTTTTAAAAGAAGAAGCCCCGATTGAACTTAATCGGGGCTTCTTCTTTTATAGGTCATTTGTTTACAAGCTCATTTCAGGCACAAAGTCAGGCACTACAATTCTTCCCGCTGTCTTTGATACTATTTCTTCTACCGATACACCAGGAGCCCTTTCCAATAATTTAAATCCTTCTGGGGTTATTGCTAATACTGCTAATTCAGTCACTACTTTCTTTACACATTTAACTCCAGTTAGGGGTAATTGACAAGCAGGCAGCAACTTACTTTCGCCCTTAGGATTTGTATGCATCATAGCAACAATTATGTTTTTGGCACTGGCTACCAGATCCATAGCACCACCCATTCCTTTTACCATTTTACCAGGTATTTTCCAATTGGCAATATCGCCACTATCACTTACTTCCATTGCACCAAGAATAGTAAGATCTATTTTGCCCGCTCTAATCATTCCAAAACTTTCTGCACTATCAAAAAAAGAGGAACCCGGAATTATAGTAACGGTTTCTTTTCCTGCATTAATCAGATCGGCATCAATTTCTTCTTCAGAAGGATAAGGTCCTATACCCAGAATCCCATTCTCGCTCTGCAGTACTACATCTATACCATCGGGTATATAATTTGCTACCAAAGTAGGAATTCCAATACCAAGATTTACATACATACCGTCCTTCAATTCCTGTGCTATTCTCTTTGCAATTCCGTATTTATCTAACATAAGTATTAATTTGAAAATTTGATAATTTGATAATTTGATAATGTAATACAATACATTCTCAAATTATATCTTCGTTGTTCTACGTTCTATTCTTTTCTCGTAGTTTCCTCCCTGAAAGATACGATGAACATACACTCCTGCAACGTCCACCTGATCTGCATCTATCTCTCCGGGCTGCACCAGGTGTTCTACTTCTACAATGGTTATGTCGCCGGCCTTAGCCATAGAAGTGGAGAAATTCTTAGTCGTTTTCCTAAATACCAGATTACCCAGCGTATCTCCTTTCCATGCTTTAACTATGGCAAAATCTGCCTGCAAGGCATGTTCCATCAAATACATTTTACCATCAAATTCTCTTACTTCTTTTCCATTGGCTATTTCGGTTCCATAACCTGCCGGGGTAAAAAATGCTGGTATCCCCATGCCTCGCATCTGAATCATGGTAGCCAGAGTGCCTTGTGGCGTTAAATCCACTTCCAGTTCACCATTTAAAAGTTGTCTTTCAAACTCTGCATTCTCCCCTACATAACTACTAATCATCTTCTTTATCTGACGGGTCTTTAAAAGTAATCCAAGACCAAAATCATCTACCCCTGCATTATTTGATATACAAGTAAGATTTTTGACTCCTTTTCTCACAAGAGCAGCAATGGAATTCTCAGGAATACCGCATAATCCAAACCCGCCAACCATCAATACTGCATTATCTTTAATATCAAAAATGGCCTCATCAGCATTTGCAAAAACTTTATTCATACAGATAAAAATTTATGTAGAAAAAAATACTAGATCAATGATACACGAACAATCGTTAGCACAAATATAATCAGCAGAGAAATACATTGCTAAAAAAGGATAGAAGAGTTTGGCACGGTATTTGAAAAGATGGTTAGTATTAAATTATTCGTTATGAAAAAGATTACCTTAATCATCGCTATCATCGCTGCTAGCTTCATAGCTACAGACAGCAAATCTCAAGTAAGATTTAACGTACAGGTAAATGTAGGGCATCCTGCACGTATAGTAAGACAGACAAACAATTGTGCGTTTTACTATTATCCTGAAATAGGTATTTATTACAATCCTTACAATGCTGATTTTATCTATTGGGATTGCAACAGATGGGTAGTATCCCGTAATTTACCAGAAGCCTATTATGGATACGATTTCAATGCAGGATACAGCGTATCTGTTTATGGTGAAAACCCTTGGTATAGAGATGCCTACTACAGAAATCAGTATGAAGGCTATAGAACAGCTTATTACAACAGACAAAGAGCATGTTACGAAAGAGAACATGCGTATGTATATCATGCAGCTCCTTATAGAAGAGAAGGACACGAAAACCATGGTTATGGTGGACATTATGAAAACCACAGAAGACACTAAATACTAATGTGATAATTAAATAATTGGATAATGTGATAATGAATACAGGCACAAAGCTTAGTAACAATATAACCTCGAAATTTCGGGGTTATATTGTTTTATGCCCCCCAGTTACTATTTTGCTGCTTGTATAGTAATGTCATCCATAAACAATAAAAGTGAAAAGCTGTATTTTCACGATTAACGACTCTCGAAGTATTTCTCACGACTCACGATGTTTTCCTCACGATTCAGAATCTCCCCAGCCCACTCATTAGCTTTGTTCGAAGTACAATGATCATTTTTGCGAGTAGCAAGATGGGGGTAGCTAGGAGTAACAGTCTTATTGCTACAGCAAACAGTGCTACAGCTACTATAACGATATCAGTTGCAATTACAACCACTCATCCTGCTAGTAAAAACAGTCATAATCGTACTTTAAAGAGTAAAGTTGGCACTGGCAAGAGCACAGTTACTAGACCTTCTGGTAGGTTTTCAAATTATTTTAGGCGTTTTTGCCGTTTCTGCAGCACAGTTACTTCACCCAATTGGGGGTAATATATCTACCAAATGAGGAGTTGCTATAGCAACAAGACAATTGGGTGACCCAACTATGCTGTAGGTAGTCGTAATAATACTCTTGCTACCGCCAATACCAATCCTTGGAGTGTCAACTCTACACTTTGATGACCACTTTTTGGGGAAAAAGGGCATTTCGGGGATTATTATAGCAAAAAAGGGCTTTTTAACTTGTTATTACTGTTTTTGAAATACAAAAATCAGGAGCAAAAGTCTACAGATTTCCTTCATTGAATTTCTCACGACTTACGTTCTATAAACATTTCTTAGCGGATATTATCCTTGAGTCGTACATAAACAAAGAAGCCTCGGAATATTCCTAGGCTTCTTTGTTTATAACTATAAAATGTTTTCCTCACAATTCTTGGCATAATATTAGGTGCATTTACCTATCTGCTTACTCCTTCCTACTATCTCCCAAAGTATTAAAAACTATTCTTCCACATCATACTTTCTATAGGCATGTTAGGTTGACCGCTATACTTGGCATTCTTTTTCTGATTGTACTTCACTTCTATTTCACCATCCACAGGAAAATAAATTAACTGTCCAATTGGCATCCCTTTATAAATACGTACAGGTTGTTTTACCGAAATTTCTAAAGTCCAGTTACCACAGAAGCCTACATCCCCTTTACCAGCAGTAGCATGAATATCTATACCAAGTCTTCCTGTAGATGATTTTCCTTCCAGGAATGGGACGTGAGCATGTGTTTCGGTGTACTCCAAGGTTACTCCAAGATAAAATTCATGAGGAAGCAAAACAAATCCTTCGTCTGGAATTTCGAAGCTTTCAATTTTATTATGCTTTTTAGCATCTAGTTCTGCATCTACATATTTTGCTAAGGTATGTCCAAGATGAACATCGTAACTATTGCTACCTAAGCAGTCTCTATCATAAGGCAATATCTTAATTGTTCCCTTTTCTATTTCTTCCAGAATTCTTTTATCACTTAGGATCATGTACTATTTATTAAATAAAAACGTTTATTAAAGGTACAAATTAATAAATAGTATTCCGATACAGCAAAAATCAATCATTATTGTGCCAGTCATTTATCAACAAGATATTAACCATGATACAAAAATCGCTATCTGGAAGATAGAGGAAGAAGAAGATTTTTTCCTTGATTTTGTACCGATTAACAGGATCATCAAGCACCCTAAGAAACGTTTGCAGCATCTGGCTGGTCGATATTTATTGCAACATTTGTTTCCTGATTTCCCTTACAATGAAATCATGATTGCAGATACCAAGAAGCCTTTTTTAGCCGATCATAAGTATCACTTTTCTATTTCTCATACCAAAGATTATGCGGCTGCTATTGTCAGTAGTAGTTGCCGTGTAGGAGTAGATATTGAAATTCCTACTCATAAAGCAAGTATTATTTCGGAAAAATTTATTCATCCAGAGGAGCTGCCACTTATTAATAAACTAGAAGATAATACGGATGACAATTATTTCAATACGCTTATCTGGTGTGCTAAAGAATCTATGTTTAAATGGTGGGGATTGGGTAATGTTGATTTTAAGGAAATGCTTAGAATTGACGATATTGAAAATAATAATGGATTGAAGCTTCATGCTCGTTTCATTTCTGAACACGAAACACAATCACTGGTTTTGCAACATAAAGATCTGGAAAGTTTGTGTTTAATATGGGTGGCTAGTTAATTAGCATTCACTCAATCCTACAGGCACAAGCACCGCTAATCCGCCATCAGAGGTTTCTTTGTATTTACTGTTCATATCAAGTGCTGT
>CANFLJ010000062.1 GCA_947447815.1 Chitinophagaceae bacterium
AGACGCAATCTGAGATGAACAACAAGCAATAAAACGATGCATAGGAGGCAATATAACTTGGCGCAATATTGATCTGAGACCAACTACTATTGATCTGAGAGGGAGAACATGTAATCTTAGACGAAGATGAAGCTATAAAATGAGGCAGAGTTAGCGACAATTGGGTAGTTATGATGCATGGTAGCTATACAATACAAACAGCCAATTAAAAATTAAGAATTAATAATTAAAAATAAATACAAACTCAAATACAAAAACTAAAGACTAAAAAAAGAGAAACTAAAAGAATACAAGTCACAAGATGCTTAGTGGCTGTATAATACAAACAGCCAATTAAGAATTAAAAATTAATACAAACTCAAATGCAAAGACTAAAAACGTAAAAACTAAATACAATACAGATGCTTTATGTGTTATGAGCGAGCGACAGGGATAGGAACGGCATCCTTTTTTTTGCTAACCCCTATCCACTATAAGTGTGCTTGAACAGCAAAAAAAAGATAAAGTGGATAGCCCGGCACGAAGTGGGCGCCCAAAAACTAATTAGCTAATTAGCTGATGTGATAATGTGCTAATGAATACATTTTAAAGTAAAAAGAAAGGCGATACAAGAAACTAAACACTAAAACGGAAAATCTAAAGGGGGACTAATAGCTAATACGATTACCAGAGACTGAACCTTGAAATTTAGCGTGGGCTTACATTGACATAATTTATATTGTACTACAGTGTCCTCGATAATCGTATTTTCGCGCACTTTATAAATAGAAGCAGTGGCAGACATCATTCAATTATTACCGGATAATATAGCAAATCAGATAGCGGCAGGAGAAGTAATTCAACGTCCGGCGAGTGCCGTAAAAGAATTGCTGGAAAATGCTGTAGATGCCGGCGCTACCGAAATAAAGCTGATAGTAACCGATGCGGGCAAAAACCTGATACAGGTAATAGACAACGGCAAGGGGATGAGCGAAACCGATGCCCGTATGGCTTTTGAACGCCACGCTACCAGCAAGATAAAAGTAATAGACGACCTTTTTCATATAAAAACAATGGGCTTCCGTGGCGAGGCTTTGGCCAGTATTGCCGCCGTAGCACAGGTGGAACTTAAAACCCGCCGTGCCGATGATGAGCTGGGTACTTTTATAGAAATAGAAAACAGCACGGTAGTAAAACAAGAGCCTTGTGCCTTTGGTGTGGGTACCAGCATCAGCATGAAGAACCTTTTCTTTAATGTGCCTGCCCGCAGAAACTTTCTGAAAACTAACGCCTCGGAGCTTCGTCATATCATCGACGAGTTTATACGGGTGGCTATGTCGTTTCCGCATATTTTCTTTTCGCTTACCAGCAATGGTCAGGATGTGTTTCATCTGGAAAAAGGCAATATAAAACAGCGTGTTACCCAGATACTGGGCAGCAGCTACAACGCTAAACTGGTAAACGTAAAAGAGGATACCGATTACATGAACATCTATGGCTTTGTGGGCAAACCCGACACGGCCAAAAAGACGAGGGGCGATCAGTATTTCTTTGTGAATAACCGCTACATCAGAAGCAACTATCTGAACCATGCGGTAACCAACTCCTTTGATAATCTGTTGCCAAAGGATAGCTATCCTTCGTACGTACTATTTATAGACCTTGACCCTTCGCAGATAGACATTAATGTACACCCTACCAAACAGGAAATAAAGTTTGAGGACGAGAAGATTATTTATGCCTTTATACAGTCGGCGGTAAAGCATGCACTGGCGCAATTTAGCATTGCTCCATCGCTGGATTTTTCGCTGAATGCGGAGATACAACAACTGGATGCGGTAAACAAACCTTTTAGTCAGGACCATCAGCGTTCGGCCTCCTCGTCGAACCTGTTTCAGTCCTTTACAGAAAAACATCAGGCGCATAAAATAGAACCGAACGAAAAGAGCGAACTAAGACACTGGAAAGAGTTTTTTGTGAGCAAGGATGAGACACCTGCACAAACGAATATAGAACTAGGTACCGATCTGTTGCCGGAACTAAACAAGACCATAGCATCGCCATTTGACAGTAACGAATATTCCTGTCTGCAGATCAACAATTCGTACATCGTATCTACCTTCCGAAGCGGCTTTATACTGGTGCATCAGCAACTGGCTCACGAAAGAGTATTGTACGAACGCTATAGCAAGATGGTACACCATAAACAGGTTGCGGTACAAAAGATATTATTCCCTATAACCCTGGAGCTAGCAGTAGCCGATGCAATACTGCTGGAGGACCTATTGCCCGAGATAGTACAACTGGGTTTTGAGATAGAACATTTTGGTAATAATACCTTCATCATACAAGGTACTCCTGCCGATATAAAACAAGGCAACGAGAAACATTCGATAGAACTATTGCTGGAGCAGTTTAAGCATTTTAGCAGCGAGATGAAATTTAGTAAGCGCGAGAAACTGATACGCTGTATGGCACGTCAGCAATCGATAAAAGCCGGACAATCGCTGGGTGAGGAAGAGATGAAAACGCTGGTAGTAGATCTGTTTGAATGCAATACACCGAATGTATCGCCGGCGGGCAATCCTACTTATATAGAATACAAAAAAGACTATATAGAGCGGATGTTTGAGCGATAAAGGAGACAGGAGATAGGAGAAAGAAGTCAGGAGAATACAATATACAAATGTGCTGATTAGCTAATGTGATAATTCGATAATGAATACAAATACAAGAATCTGCTTATTCATAGTTCCCTCTTTTTCTCTTTTCTCTGCGGCGAACTGTATTTGTATTTTATCTGCTGATGATGAATGGGGTTGTTTTTAGCAGTTGATCTTTTTCTATTAGTTGTATGATGTACAAACCATTGCTGTACTGACTGGTATTTAGCATTAGGCTATTATTTTCTACCTTATAATTCTTTACTGATTTACCTGCTGCATCCAGAATATTAATACGCGTATTATTGCTGTATGCTGCTACATAAATATGTATATTACTGGTAGCAGGATTGGGATAAATGCTGAGACCGTTGTTTGCTTTATCCTTCATGGCAATAATGCTGGAATAAGAATAGGATCCATCTATATCTATCAGTTTTAAACGATAATACCCATAGGATTTAGTCCAATCATTTATGCTGTAATGATACGCGTATTGTTTATTGGCCTCTACCTGTCCAATGGTCGTAAATTCTTTACCATCCTTACTGTATTCTATATTGTATTGCAAGAGATTAATTTCGTTTTCGGACAGCCATTGCAGGTTTATATGTTGTGCTGATTGAGTAGCTGAAAAATCGATGATAGTTACCGGCATATTCTGGAGCGGCATCCCTGCGCCCACCTTTGTAGAATCAAGCGGTATAGCAACTGCAGTACCTGTTGGGTTTAATTCTTTAGCACCCACATCGTATATAGCAGATCTTGTTTGTCCGTTTACATCCAATGCCTGCAGCAAGGCCGCATAGCTGGAAGTGTTGGTAGCAGCATCCTGCACTAAAGTAGGTGGCGCTAAAATGCCATTAGTCCTGGTACCGAATGTAAGCGTCTTTGCAGAAAAGCCAGTAGCGTTAGTTAGGCCAAGACCATTAGGAGCACTGTAAAAATTACCCTCGGCAGAATAGGTTAAAGAAGTATTGGCAGGATCGATATAAACAGCTTGTCCTGTTGTCATTTTTATCAGGTTGTTGGCCACCAAAATTCCTTTCGGTTGAAAGGTATTATTGCCACCATCGGTAAAGCCCAGCACAATACCACCACCACCACTGCAATTGACTATCGTATTAAAGGCAACCATCACACTATCCGTAGGAAAGTAGCCAGCAGCTTTAGCTGGGTCGGTAGTATCGGTAGTGGCCGATAACCCATTCAACAATATAATTGGGCAACGCATGGTAGAGAAAGAGTTTTTATTGCCATACAATCCTTCCAGATAATTATTGTATACCTTATGCCCTTTATCGATAACGCGTATACCATAGTTTTCGGAAATGGTGGATTTATCTACTATAAAGAAGTTGCCATATACGCTGCAATACCGTCCTTGACGAAGCGTTAATCCTCCTTTACAATTCTTGAAAGTATTATATCGGTAAGTATTAAAATTTGATTTATTAGATATGATTTCCGGTTCTGCCTGCGCACAGTTTTCGAATAGATTGTACTCCACTATATTGTATCCATTGGTTCGGGAACATTGGCTTACACCCACCCTGATAGTCTCGCCACCATTATTGCCCAGATAACCACGCCCTTTAAAATAGTTAGAATCTATACGATGATAAGTAGGTGTAGATTTTTGAGGATAGGTGTTATTGTCATACCATACCACCACCGTTGCGCCTGCATTAAATTTATTAATAAAAGTACAATGATCTACCCTGTTGTTAGTACCATAAATCGATACCCATTTATTGTCAACATCAGAGCTGTTATTTAAATAAGCTCCGGTAGAATCGCTATTAAAACTATCGAAAGTAATATTGGTAATACGGCAATAACTAGCCGCAGAACCGGAGCTATTTCTAAATTGAAAAACATCGGTTGTTGTACCGCTGCCATTGGCAAAACGGAAGCCAGTAATCAGTATGTGTTTACCCGAAAAATAGAAGTTGGTAGTTCCTGTGAATGTTACGCCATTGAAGGTCTGCGCTTTCAGTACAATCCAGGCGGAAGAGGAGGAGCCATTGGTATTGGTAAAATTGATAGAAGCCCAGTTGTTGTATGTGCCATTGGTAACAATTATAGTATCGCCAGGCAAGGCAGCATTCATTCTGGATTGTAATAATGTTTTGGTGTTTACCACATAGTTGGTGGCATACAAGGTATTATAACTAAACAAGGATAACCATAGCAGCATTAAGGAGCATACTATGGTAAAAGGTTTATTAATGAAAGATTGTTGTTGCATATAAATTTTTCCTGAATAGATTTTGATGTTTTATTTTACTGGTTGTATCAATCCAATAGAAGTAAGAAAGGCAATGATTTCTTTATTGATTTCATCGTTTTGTTCTTTAGTATATTTTCCATGCTTACCTCCGGGCACCGATTTAAACTGGCTATTGGCTCCCACTTCGTCAAACTTAGCCTTCAATGCCTGTGCTTGTTGATAAGGCACTACAGGATCGGCATCGCCATGAATAATATAAGTAGGGGGGCTGGTTTTCTTTACATAATAAATAGGCGATACCGTTTTAGCAAATGCCTCATCGTTCTTTTTGTCACCCAGCCACAAAGCAGCAGAAGGACTGGTAAGGTTTTTGCCGTAGGCCCAATCCCACACATCGGTAATACCCGATCTATCAATGATAGCCTGAATTTTATATTTCTTTACTTTTTTAAAGTCGCCATCAAACTTATTATCGTTTTGCAATAGGCCAGCCATCAATGCCAGATGAGCGCCAGCACTACTGCCAGACACTACTATTTTGTATGGATCAATATTTAGTTCCTTAGCATGTTTTACTACATACAACATAGCAGCCCTTACATCCTCGATGGCAGCGGGAGCTGTAGCTTGTCCGCTTAAACGATACTCTATATTTACTACTGCAAAGCCCTGCTTGAAGTACAGATCAAAACCACCTTGCGCTTCTTTGTTTCCTTTTTTCCAAGCACCTCCATGAATATTAAAAACTACCGGTGTAGGTTTGGTAGCGGTTGGATTATAATAAATATCTTCTCTTCCTTTCCAACCATTTATTTCGGTGTATACTTCATTTAGTTTAGCCTGAAAACCTGCAGGATATTTTATTACCTTAACCACCATGCTGTCAGGCTTTTTGATAGTGTCGGTTTCCTCTTGCGCATTCACTCCGATAGAAAGCAGAACCAAGCTTAGTAATAATATTTTTTTCATATTGTTTATTTAAAATGCAGGTATGGCAACCTATTAATATTAACTTTATAATCCTTTTAAGAAATTAATGATTGCTGCGCTCAATTCTGTTTTTTGTTCTGGCGTAAACTTTCCATGACCACCTCCCGGCATACTCAAAAAAACATTCTTTACCCCTAATTCTTCCAGTTTGTTTTTAAGCATAATAGATTGTTGATATGGCACAACCGGATCGGCATCGCCATGAACAATAAAGATGGGAGGACTGGTCTTTTTTACATAAAAGATAGGAGAAACAGACTGTCTGAATACTTCGCTTTCTGCATATATTCCCAACCAGGCAACGAGTGATTTATATTTTCTAAAATCAGGAGAACTTAAATCGGTAGGGCCATATTTATCAATGATAGCTTTGATAGTATAGCCTGTTACTTTTTTATAGGCTCCATCAAACTTATTGTCGTTTTGCAACAGACCAGCCATCAGGGCTAAGTGTCCTCCGGCGCTGCCACCCATCACCACAATATAATTTGGATCAATGTTCCATTCTTTTGCGTGCTGAACAACATACAATATAGCTGCCCTTACATCCTCGATAGCAGCTGGTGCTGTAGACTGACCCGTCATACGATATTCAATATTAGCAACGGCATAACCAAGCTTAAAGAAACTACCAAAACCAGACTGACTTTCTTTTACTCCATGATTCCAGCCACCTCCATGAATATTAAATACTATCGGCGTTGGTTTGCTGGCTGTAGGGTTATAATAAATGTCTTCTCTTCCTTTCCAATCACCAATTTCGGAATATACTGCGTCTATTTTAGATTGATATCCTACAGGGCAAGTTACCTTCTTGGCTACAATACTATCTTGTGCAAAAACTATGTTAGCGGTAATAATTAAAATCAGGAATAATACTTTCTTCATAAAGTTTATTTAAACTGTATTTATTGATATAGCAAGTTCTGATACCAGAAAAAAATCAATGTTTAATCTCCTTTAATACGTAACTATTAATAAACCAATAATTCCTCTCCGGGGCTATAATCAATAAATCTATCTATTTAATGGCAGCATTAAAAAGCAAAACAAATTTATATCAATTACTAATACCGCTATAAAGAGTTTTTGAGTTTCTTTTATAATATAAAATAGTTGTGCTATATTGAAAAAGAGTAGCACAGGTTATTAATAATAAAAAAGAGAAATACAAGGAGTCATAAACCAGGACCTCTTGTATTTCTCTTTCTGTGTATAGATATACGCAAATACTTATGCTGCTTATTTGCTTTCTTCTTCTATATATTTAAGGATAGCGTCTATCTGTGTATCGGTAAGATTAGGAAAAGGCGTCATGATTACTTTATTGTTAGCTTCAAAAACAGACTTTGCGTAGGCGTCTGTTTTAATCACTTCCTGAGAATTATGAATATAGTCGTGTAATTTTTTCTTGTCAGGCCAACGTTCGTTAAAGCCAGCAAGAGCAGGACCAACCAATTTAGCTTTTACAAGATGGCAGGAGCTACAGTTTGTTTTAAACAAAGACAAACCATCAGCAGGAGCTTCATACTTCATAGTAGGCTTATCATTACCACAAGCAGCTAACAGGATAATCGCTATTAAAGCTGCAGAATATTTTAGAAACATATACTTAATTTTTGGCAAAGAAAAGACAGTTAGTAATACCAAAAATTGATTTATCTCATACTTCCTTCAATACAAACTACTTTCGTTGATTAATTCCAGGTATATGTTAGTTAAAACCTTTGGGAGCGCGGTGTATGGAGTGGAGGCAATTGCAATAACCATTGAAGTAAATGTAAGTAATGGTCAGGGCTACATTATTGTAGGTTTGCCTGACAATGCTGTAAAAGAAAGCTTGCAAAGAATAGAGGCCTCCATTAAAACCAATGGATATCATATGCCCCGGACTAAGCTGGTGGTGAATATGGCGCCTGCCGATATTAAAAAAAGTGGCTCCTCCTTCGATTTACCTATTGCCCTCGGGGTACTTGGAGCATCAGAACAACTGGAAAACTCCGATGTACTTAAAGATTATGTAATAATGGGGGAACTAAGCCTGGATGGTGCTGTACAATCAATCAAGGGAGCATTGCCCATTGCTATTCAAGCCAGGAAAGATGGATTTAAAGGATTAATCGTTCCTAAAGTAAATGCCCGTGAAGCAGGAATGGTCAACAACCTGAAAGTATATGGTGTAACACATATCAAGGAAGTGATTGAATTTTTCAAAGACGAAAACAGTCTGCAGCCCGAAGATGTAAATGCTCGCGAAGACTTCTTTAATAATCAAACCATATTTGATGTAGACTTTAATGAAGTAAAGGGACAGGAGAATATAAAAAGAGCCTTAGAAATAGCTGCAGCTGGTGGGCATAATGCCATACTAATAGGACCTCCCGGTGCGGGAAAAACAATGTTGGCAAAAAGATTGCCCACTATTTTACCCCCATTATCTCTGCAAGAGGCTTTAGAAACTACCAAGATTCATAGTGTAGCAGGTAAACTACCGGAGAATTCTACCCTTATCTCCAAAAGACCTTTCCGCAGCCCCCACCACACTGTTTCGGATGCTGCTTTGGTAGGGGGAGGAGGAATACCACAACCAGGAGAAATTTCGCTGGCACATAATGGTGTTTTGTTTCTGGATGAATTACCAGAATTTAAAAGATCGGTACTGGAAGTAATGCGCCAGCCGATGGAGGAAAGAAAAGTAACTATCAGCAGAGCAAAAATGGCGCTGGAGTTTCCGGCTAATTTCATGTTGATTGCCTCCATGAACCCCTGTCCTTGTGGTTACTTTAATCATCCCGAAAGAGAATGCACCTGTCCTCCGGGAGCAGTACAGAAGTATCTGAATAAAATATCAGGACCCTTACTGGATAG
>CANFLJ010000063.1 GCA_947447815.1 Chitinophagaceae bacterium
AAGCTAATGGCCGAGAGCAAACAACTGATGATTGAAGCATCCGAACAATACTGCAAGATGAGTTTTAGAAACAGGTGTATTATTACCGGTAGCAATGGTATTATTCATTTATCCGTTCCATTGAAAAATGGCAGACAACAAAGAACGTTTATCAGGGATGTACAAATTGACAATTCTGTAAAATGGCAAAATCAGCACTGGAGGAGTATTGAATCCTGCTATGCGAGAGCTCCTTTTTACGAATATTATGAGATGAAGTTTCAGGGATTATTTCAAAAAGAGTATGCATTTCTTTTCGATTTCAATCAAACTATTCTGGACACTTTGTTATCAATTTATAAATCGACAACGCATATTACTTTAAACGAAAAATATGCTAAAGAATATGAAGGAATAGGTGATTTCAGAAATACTTTCCTTCCTAAAAACTATACAGAATACCCAAACACAATTTCTGCCTACACGCAGGTATTTGAAGATAAAACAGGCCCATTACCAAACTTGAGTATTGTAGATTACTTATGTTGTGCTGGCGTAAAATTATAGATTAGTTATGCTGATAAGTATCTGGATAGATGTTTCTTAAAGCAACATCGGGCAGCATACTGGAAGGAGTCAACAGTACAATTGAATATATTTTACCTGGTTTAAACACCACACTATCGCGTGATTTAAGCGTAGAAGAATCGTTGTACACTTTTATTTTATAAGTACCAGCGCTTACTTCTTTAAAATTAGCGTAGCTGGAATAAGTTTCATGATCCAGGAAATTTCTGGTATAGTATGTAGTTTCATCATAACCAGGATTATATACTCTTGTATTAGTATAATCGAAATAAGCCTGTGTTCTGAAATCCAGCAAACGAATCTTTGCATTATTGATACCACTCGGTACATTAATATCATCTCTTACCACACTCAATTTCCACTCATACCCTACTCTATAAAAGAAACAGGAATAATAATAACCACCAATCAAATCGACCTGTTTGGATAATACTGTACTAGTTGTGGTATCCGGATAATAAAGAATAATGGTATTTGCTCCTTTATTACAAATAATGTATTTAGAGGAAGGATAGTATTTAGCAATCGTTGTAGTATTGCCATTCAGCTTAACCGTAACCTTAGTATTACCATAATCCATAACGGTATAAAACTTGATACGCGGATAATCTGTAAGTGTATCATTGTTTAATGGATTTGTATTATTAGTAGTTCCACCTGTATTTGTAGAACTATCGTTTGTAGTAACTACCTTATTGCAACTGATTAATATCAATGATAAGATGCAAACCTGTAGAATTCTATTGATTAAATGTTTATGTATTTTATGCATAATTTATTCGGCTATAAAGAAGGAACAAATATTTTTTTCTGAATAATACTGGAACAGTTATTGGTCGTTTTTATACCATAAAGTACGTTATATGTTCTGGCAACTGTATCTTTCACATATGTATGCGTAGTATTTGCAACGTGCCCCTGTACTCCATCATCATAATTCCAGAAGAAATATTGTAATGTAGTAGATCGGGTAATGGTACTATCATAAAAGTTAAATGTATTTCCGGCAGCATTTACTGTATAATAGAAGTTGGCTGTAGGAAAATTATTAATACCAAAGGCTTTTACAACTTTACTGCAAGTAATTGAACTATTACTGATGGTTAATTTCACCAGAAAATTGGAAGCAGAAGTATATTGTTTGATAGCTGAGGCTCCTATTGTAGTTGTATTATCACCAAAATCCCAATTGTATGTTGCACCAGCAGGAGCGCCTGTTACCAATGCACCAAAGTTGAATGTTTCCAATCCTGGTCCACAAGAATCTGTTTGATTATAATTGATAGTACAAGAAGGAGTTGCTGGTATTCCTATTATATTAACTGCATGAGAAATAGTATCCTTACAGCCGGAGCTATCACCAGTAGCAGTTAATAATATTCTATAGACTTTGTCTGTTGAACTGGAAGGATAAGTATGCGTAGGACTATAATCAGTAGAAGTAGTACCATCACCAAGATCCCAGGCAACCTTAAAGTTTACTGTAGAGCTTGTTTGATTTACTAGTGCTACATAATTAGGATTAGAACTATTTGGTTGAGTTATATAAAAACTTGCAGCAGGTTTTACAAAGGAACCATATGCTTTAATGGTAGTATCTTTTGTTATAATCTGCGAATTGTAAGTTGCCTGTACTACTACTTTGTAAGAATTAGGATAAAGATATTTGTATCCAGAAACCGTACTGGTATATTTTATAGTTCCATCTCCAACATACCAGGTATAAGTTGCATTTGCTGGAATATTAACCCCTGTAGCTATAAAATCAAAGGTTTCTCCAGTAGCAGAACAAGGAGTTGTTTTATTTATAGTGATTATAATACGAGGCGTTTTAGAAGTGGTCGTATCTTTTTTGGTAGTATCTACCGGGAGTGGCACCCCTGCCTGACCTGCTGAATAAGGTGTAGCAGCAGGATTGTTGGTGCTAGGTCCATTACTACCAGAACCTGTTCCACTGCCCGAACCGGAACCAGAACCTGTTCCTGAAGTGTTAGAATTGTATTGCACAGACTTACTACAATGCTGTAATAATGGCACCATTGCAAGAAACAATACTATTTTAAGAGCAGTTTTCATATTTATTAAGTACCTTCTGTTTATTCAAAAATGTGATTAATTAATATCTATTCAACCGATATGATTCCAGTTTATCAAAATGATATCCACCCATTGTGGCACCCCAAGCCTGTTTATCCGCTTTATCAAATCCTCTATCCCAGCTAATCAACATATCTGTCTCAATGGTTACTTCTGTAGTGGCATAACTAGCTCCTCTTAGCAAACTTTCACACCCATTACCAGCTGTTCCGCCTACAAATTTATCCCCTTTCTTATGAAGATATACGTCGCACCCAGCCTTATAAACGAGAGAATCGGTAGTAATATTGCTTAAAGAAACTGCATTTGACAGTTTGGTGGCGTATTGTAACGGGTTTTTAAGTAAATAAATTTTGCTCTCAATGGTGCTATCATTCAATAAAAAGACATGGTATACTCTTTGTCTATATGGTTTATCCTCTTTACTGGCAATTGATTGTTCTACATATAACCAATATCCATCTTTATCTTTTTCCCAGATACGAATCATCTTTAAATGAATATCGTAATAATTAGCAGTGTCTGATAAATGCTGTTTGCTACTACTAAAACTGCCAGACATCCAAGATACCAACTTATTTAAATCGCTTAGTGTTAGTTTCTGAGCTTTAATGCCTGATACAGTACATAACAATAATATTGAAAGTATCCCCTTCCTAAATTTAATTCCCATAATTATATAATGAATTTAATTAACAGTTGTTGCAGTTGACAACTTCCTGGTGTATGGATTCACCCAACTCTGTCTTTGTATTTTCAGCACCCCTAAAATACCTTCCAGAATGATGCCTTTAGACATTTTACTAATCCCTATTTTTCTATCCTGAAAAGTAATAGGCACTTCAACGATTTTAAAACCCAGTTTCCAGGCAATGAACTTCATTCCTATCTGGAAT
This sequence comes from Chitinophagaceae bacterium, assembly GCA_947447815.1. Taxonomy (GTDB): domain Bacteria; phylum Bacteroidota; class Bacteroidia; order Chitinophagales; family Chitinophagaceae; genus CANFLJ01. The sequence continues at coordinate 3,561 of CANFLJ010000063.1, forward strand.
GCATATCCAACAAATGTAACTTGTGAAAAATCAAAAGCTGCCAGCACTTCTCTTTTGTAACAGACAAAGCCTGCAGTTGGATCTTTTACTGGTAACCATGTAATTATCTTAGTGTAGATGGCACCACCTTTAGAATAAATATGACGATCGAGAGGCCAGTTTAGTACGCTTCCTCCTTTTACATATCTACTTCCTACAGCCACATCTCCTTTACCATTTTTACATGCTTCATATAATCTTTCCAGATCATTCGGATTATGTGAGAAGTCAGCATCCATTTCGAAAATATACTGATAGCCTTTATTTAAAGCCCAATTGAAGCCATATATATAAGCCGTACCCAAACCAAGTTTGCCGCTTCGTTCTTCTAAAAATAATTGTTGTGGGTATTCCAGCATCAGCCTTTCTACAATCTTACCAGTTCCATCAGGCGAACCATCATCTACTATCAGTATATGATAATCCTGTTGCAAAGAAAACACAGCGGTAATAATCGCTTCAATGTTTTCTTTTTCATTATAGGTCGGTATGATCACTAACTTTTCCAAGCTTGCTATAGTGTGTTATTTTTACAAATTAAACTAAAACTTTATTCTGATTATATTAAAAATTATTAACAAATTGGGATTACCCTTTTTTTAACATATATCGTTGATACATTTCCTGCAGTTTCTGTTTGGTGTTTAACGAGAAATCTCCTCTCATCATCCAGTCGTAATACGGTAATTCTTCTTTAAATACCTGCGTTACAGGTTTGCCTTTATGTTTACCAAAATTGAATACCTCAACACCTTTTTCTTTTACAAATCTTCTGGAAAAATCCACAATATCTTCCTCCCCTATTACCTTAATAATACTATCTACGGTATTGCCTAATTGGCTATATTTATTTACCTGAGCATCAAAAACCTCCCAGGTTGCAATGGCATCCGCTTCTGCACTATGCGCATCTTCTAAAGGCTTGTCGCAATAAAACTTATAAGCCGCTGACAAAGTTCTTTGCTCCATCATGTGGTATATACGTTGTACATCAACTAGTTTTCTACCATCTATCGAAAAATCCAACCCTACTCTCAAAAACTCTTCTACAAGAATAGGTACATCAAAACGGTTGCTATTAAATCCAGCAAGGTCTGCATTATCCAGAAATTGTTTAATTTCATTTGCTACTTGTCTGAAAGTGGGCGCATCTTTTACCATGTCATCAGTAATGCCATGTATAGCCGAAGCGCCTGCAGGAATAGGCATTTCAGGGTTAATTAGTTTACGCTTAATCTGTTTTGTACCATCCGGCATAATCTTCACTATTGCAATCTCTACTATTCTATCTGTACTTAGACTAATACCGGTTGTTTCTAAATCGAAAAAAGCAAGCGGCTTTGATAACTGTATGTTCATCTGTAATTTATTTACTAGTTAATTGGTTGGCAAAAGTCTTGATATCTATACCATCATAGTTGCCACTACTCATGAATAGTAAAACAGTGTTTTGAAGATTTAAAGATAGTAACCAGTTTTCAAGAGTGGTTCTATCATTGATTACTTCCAGATCATCCTGATTAAAATGTTGCTTTACTTCCTCCAAAGACAAAGATTTAAGTCGTTTGATTTCTAAAGCATGATTGGAGTAATACACCACGGCTTTATCGGCGTCCTTCATGGCCCCATCATATTCCTTTAAAAATGCTGCGCTAAGACTACTATATGTATGAAGCTCGAATAAAGCTACTATTATCTTGTCAGGAAATTGATTTCTTACTGCTTCCAATGTTGCTTTTAACTTACTAGGAGCATGAGCAAAGTCTCTGTAAATAATGGTTTGAGCATTGCCAGCAATCTTCTCTAATCTTAATGATGCTCCTTTAAAATTTGCTATTGAATGTAAGAACTTTTCAGCAGAGATTCCTTGAGTAGTACAGGCATAATAAGCTGCATAAAGATTCAATAGATTGTGGTTGCCAAACACTTTCAACTCAACTGTAGTTCTATCTATGGTAACCTTTGTTATGCCATCAATTATAGTATGCTCAGGAACGCCATAAGGAATATATTTAATATCATCTCGCTTACAGCTTTTTACCAGATTATCTAATTCCGAATCCGTTTCGTTATAGATAAGAATACCTCCTTTTTCTATCATCCCTATGAAAATAGTGAATTGCTCTTTATAGAATTCGTAGGTAGGAAAAACATTGATATGGTCCCATGCAATACCTGTAAGAATTGCTACCTGCGGAAATAAAAAGTGGAACTTAGGTCTTTTTTCTAAAGCACTGGCAGGATACTCATCGCCTTCGCAAATAATCACCGGCGCATCTGTAATATCTACCGACTGACTAAACCCTTCCAGTTTAGCCCCAACCATGTAATCGAATTTCAGCTTACATTCCTGTAATACATGCATTATCATAGAAGTGGTAGTCGTTTTACCATGACTTCCACCTACAACAATTCTTGTTTTATCGATACTTTCTTTGTAGATATACTCAGGGAAAGAATAGATATTTAACCCTAATTCCTTTGCCTTTATCAATTCAGGATTATCATCTTTTGCATGCATCCCCAATATTACTGCATACAAATCCGGGGTAATATTGTTAGCATTCCAGCCAATGATTGCAGGAAATATATTATGCTGTAATAGATTGGATTTTGCTGGTTCGAATATTTCATCATCAGAACCTGTTATCAGATAACCTTTTTTATGAAGTGCAATTGCCAGTTGGTGCATTACACTTCCTCCTATGGATATAAAATGTATTTTTTTCACATGGTAAAGAAAACCCTTTCAAAAACTATTAGCAAGAATATGGATAACTTTTGCAAAGTGATGAATGCTAATAACTTTCTGTGGAATGCATAGAGTTCATCTTCGTTGGGTGCGCAAGAGAGGAGGATCGTGAACAGTGAGGATACATCGTGAGTCGTGATGAATACTTCGTGAGTCGTGAGAATAATAATACATAATACCACGATTGCCAAGATGACAGGGAGTTGCATTACTTATTATTTAATACCAATAAAGAGGCTGAGTTAGCTGCAAGCAAGTTCTAAAAAATGTACTTTAAAACATAGCTATTATAGTCAGATAAGATAAAAGACATAAAAAAGCCGACTCAAACGAATCGGCTAATTATTTGATATAAAGTCTTTAGGCTTTGTTGTATACTATAGTTTTTAGTTTTTGTACTACTATGGCATAACAATCAATGGAGATGCTTCGATGATTTCCACTAATTCAAGGTCGAAATGAAGATCTTTCCCAGCTAATGCATGGTTGGCATCCAATACAACCGTTTCTTCTTTAATTTCGATGATAGTTACTGGAATTCTGTGCCCTTCCGTATTTGACATTTCCAGTTGCATACCAACTTCTGGAGTCATCTCTGCAGGAAACTGACTTTTAGGAAACTCGATAATCATATCTTGATTTACAGGACCGTAAGCCTCTGCAAAAGGGATAAAAATGCTTTTCTTTTCGCCTACAGCCATATCCTGTACCCCTTGATCGAAACCAGCGATAACCATTCCACTACCTACTTCAAACTCTAATGGTTGTCTGCCTTCTGAAGAATCAAACGTAGTGCCATCACTTAGTTTGCCGTGATAATGAATCTTAATTGTATCACCATTTTTTACCTTTTGCATGTTGCTTTATTTATATTTTAATAAAATTGAGCAGCAAATAAAATGCTTATTTAGCTAATCAAGCGTTATTTTTATCTTATAATAGTGCTTATTTACAGTATGAGAAAAATATTCTTACTCATTTATTTCCCCTTTTGCTGCTTTTCTTCTAGTAAGGCAACCAATAAAGTACCCGGCAAGATTCTTCCCGGAGCTTATCAGACTTCTGAATATTTACCGCTATTAAAAGGGAAGAAGGTTGCCGTTTTTGCCAATCATACTTCCATAATAAATAAAACGCATCTGATAGATACCCTATTAAAATCAGGTATTAATGTAGTGAAGATTTTTGCTCCCGAGCACGGCTTTCGCGGGGTAGCCAATGCAGGTGAATTAATCAATAATTCAATAGATTCAGCAACGGGTATATCAATTGTATCGCTTTATGGCAAGCATAGCAAACCAAGTACCAGCGACCTTCAGAATACCGATATACTACTTTTTGACATTCAGGACGTAGGCGTTCGTTTTTATACCTATATCTCGTCTCTGGAAGAACTTATGGAAGCAGCCATAGAAAATGATAAGCCATTGATTGTGCTGGACAGGCCCAATCCTAATGGTTTTTATGTGGACGGCCCTGTTCTTGACAGCAATTATAAAAGCTTTGTAGGAAAACAATGTATTCCTATTGTTTATGGAATGACTATTGGAGAATATGCTAAAATGTTGCTGGGAGAAAAACTACTCTCCTGGAAGTATATCAGAAAGGTAGATGAGCAAATACATCTTGGACAAATATTTGGATTTGAAGATAAAAAAGAGAACTTTAAACTAACGATTATAAGGTGTAAGAATTATACGCATAAATCAAAATATGTATTGCCTGTTCCGCCTTCGCCAAATTTGCCTGATATGGCATCCATTTACTGGTATCCTTCTACTTGTTTATTTGAAGGCACTGTGATAAGTGAAGGCAGGGGAACAGAACATCCTTTTTGCATTATTGGCCATCCGTTACTTCAGGATGCTCCTTTTAGTTTCACTCCTATTTCCAAGATAGGGGCTACCAATCCAAAATTTGAAAACACAATATGCAAAGGTTGGAACTTGTGGCAAAATTATAATGCAAGCAATACAGCTTTACCGGGTTTTCAGCTTACTTATTTAATTAATGCATTTAAGATATTGAATAATAAGGAAGCTTTTTTCTCTGCAACACATGAAAGTTATTTCTTTAATAAACTGGCTGGAAATGATGTATTAATGAAACAAATAAAAGCAGGTACCCCTGAAAGTGAAATAAGAAAAACCTGGCAACCTAAGTTATTAGTTTTTAAGAAAGTTAGAAAGAAATATCTGTTGTACGCTGATTTTGAATAAAAAGAAAGAGAAATAAAAATTTAATCCTTTCCTCTCAAAGTACAATAAATTGTTATGCTAATTTGAAATAAATTAGTCTTCTCCTGTCAATGCCGGCTAGTTCAAAAATGATAGCAATATACTCACCAAGGACGTTAGATA